>NZ_JBPCSJ010000339.1:0-8752 GCF_051007235.1 Hydrogenophaga sp.
GCCTCAAGGTGATGGGCGACATCCAGGAGTACTTCGTCCACCACAACGTGCGCAATTTCTATTCGGTGTCGATCTCCGGTTACCACATCGCCGAGGCCGGAGCGAACCCCATCAGCCAGCTCGCGTTCACGCTGTCCAACGGCTTCACCTTCGTGGAGGCGTACCTGGCGCGGGGCATGCACATCGACGACTTCGCGCCGAACCTGAGCTTCTTCTTCAGCAACGGCATGGACCCCGAGTACACCGTGATGGGCCGCGTGGCGCGCCGCATCTGGGCCGTGACCCTGCGCGACAAGTACGGCGCCAACGAGCGCAGCCAGAAGCTCAAGTACCACATCCAGACCAGCGGCCGCAGCCTGCACGCGCAGGAGATCCAGTTCAACGACATCCGCACCACGCTGCAGGCGCTGATCGCGATCTACGACAACTGCAACTCGCTGCACACCAACGCGTTCGACGAGGCGATCACCACGCCGACCGAAGACTCGGTGCGCCGCGCGATGGCGATCCAGCTGATCATCAACCGCGAGTGGGGCCTGGCCAAGAACGAGAACCCCAACCAGGGCAGCTTCATCATCGACGAGCTGACCGAACTGGTCGAAGAAGCCGTGCTGGCCGAGTTCGAGAAGATCGCCGAGCGCGGCGGCGTGCTGGGTGCGATGGAGACCGGCTACCAGCGCAGCAAAATCCAAGAAGAAAGCATGCACTACGAGATGCTCAAGCACACCGGCGAGTACCCGATCATCGGCGTCAACACCTTCCGCAACCCGCACGGCGACACCACGCCCGAGACCATCGAGCTGGCGCGCTCGACCGAAGAAGAGAAGCAGAGCCAGCTGCGCCGCCTGGCCGACTTCCACGCCGCGCACGAGGCCGAAGCCCCGGTGCAACTGGCGCGCCTGAAACAGGCCGTGATCGAGAACAAGAACGTGTTCGAGGTGCTGATGGACGCGGTGCGCTGCTGCTCGCTGGGCCAGATCACCTCGGCGCTGTTCGAGGTCGGCGGGCAGTACCGGCGCAACATGTGAGGCCTGCGGCGCACCGCGCTGCGCCTCCTGAAATGGCGGGTTTTTCTGCCCCCCGACGCCCGCTTGCGCGCGGAGGCCCCTGCTAGACTGGACCGGATTCGCCCCCCGGTCCAAGACTCCCCAGCAGACCACGCCCCCCGCCTCCATGCCATCCCCCTCCGAACACCGCGGCGACGCCGCGCCCGCGCCGGCACCTGCGGCGCAGCCGCCCGTGACCACCGGTCTGCCTGGCGGGAACTGGTTGCGGGTGCTCGCGGCCGTGAGCATCGGGCTGCTGCTGGCGCTGTCGGGCGGCTTGCTGCTGGCCCAGCGCGAAGCGGCCCTGGACCGGGCCCGGGTGCAGGCCCAGCGCGAGGTGCAGCGCCTGGCGGCCGAGCTGGAGCAGTCGCTGCGCCTGGCCGGCGCCAGCATACGGTTGGCGGCCGTCGACGGGCCGGCGGCCGCACCGCACACGGTGCACGACCCGCTCGTGGCCACGCTCAACCTGCCGTTCACCCTGCAGCGGCTCGACGCTGCGGCGGCCGCCGACCTGCCACCCGGGCGCTGGGTGCCGCAGCCCCCCCGCGAGATGGACCAGCAGTGGTGGGTGCCCCTGCGCTGGCGCGCGGCGGCCGGGGCCCAGGCCTACGAGGTGGCGCTGCCGCGCGACGCCCTGCTCTCGCGTTTCGCCTCCGAAGGGCTGCCCTTTGGCGGCAGCATGACCCTGTTCCGGCTGAACGACGATGGATCGACCACCATCCTGGTCCGCCACCCGCTGGTGCCGCGCGAGCAGGGGATGACGATGCGCAGCCACGTGGCCGATGCCTTGCTGCGCGCGCCCTCGGGCGTGTTCCAGGCGCAGGCGCGCATCGACGGCCTGAACCGCGTGGTGGGTTACCACCGGCTGGCAGGAGACGCCGACCGGCTGGTGGTGGTCTATGCGCTCGGGATCGATGACGTGCTGGCGACCTGGACCGCGGTCCTGCCGTTCGCGGTGGTCCTGACCCTGCTGGTGGCGTCGGCCATGGCCTACGGTGCCTGGCGCCTGGACCGGTCCATGCGCGCCCTGGCGCGCAGCGAGCGGCATTTCCAGACCCTGAGCGACCACCTGCCCGATGTGGTGGTGCGCTACGACGCGTCAGGCCGGGTGCAGTATGCGAATCCCGCGGTGGAGGGGGCCACCGGGGCGTCTGTCGCAGCGTTGCTGGGCCGCACCTTGGGCGAGTTCGACTCACCACCCACCATCGTGGCGCAATGGAAAGCCTGCTTGGAGCGCGTGTTCGCCTCCGGACAACCCGAAACCCTCTACTACACCTACCCGGGGCCGGCAGGCGAGCGCCACTGGGAAGCCCAGGCCAGCCTGGAGCCGGCTGCGGCGGGCGAGGCGCCGACGGTGCTGGTGATCGCCCGCGACATCACCGAGCGCCGCGCTGCCGAGCAGCGCCAGCACGCGGCCCAGCAACTCTTCGAGACCGTGTTCCAGGCCGCGCCCGAAGGCATGTCGATCAGCGAATGGGGCACCGGCCGCCTGCTGCTGGTCAACGACGCGTTCTGCGCGCTGTTCGGCCGCACGCGCGAGGAGCTGATCGGCCAGTCCGCGCTCGACCTGCAACTCTGGCAGCCGCCCGACGTGCGGCGGCAACTCATCGAACGCCTGGAGCGCGGCGAACAGGTGCGCGACGCCGCCACCAGCAGCACCCGCCCCGACGGGCGTCCCATCCATGTGCGCTACAGCGCCGAACGGGTGCAGCAGGACGGCCAGCCGCGCCTGCTGCTCATGTTCCGCGACGTCAGCCAGCTCGAAAGCGACCAGCGTGCGCTGGCGCGCAGCGAGCAGCGCTTCAGGCTCGCGGCGGCGCATGGCCAGGTATGGGAATGGGACTTCGGCCGCGGCTTCATCCAGCCCAGCGATGAGTTTTTCGTCGCACTGGGTCACCCGTCGCCCGCCGCCGAACACATGGGTGCGATGTTCCTGGAACTGATCCACCCCGACGACCTGGCGCGCCTGCGCGAGGTGCTGCGCCGCTTCTTCAAAGGCGAGACCGACTACCGGCTGGAGTTCCGGGCGCGCGATGCGCAGGGCGGCTACCGCTGGTTCGACACGCGCGGCAGCGGCCTGCGCGATACCAGCGGCCGGGTCACCTACATGGCGGGCACGACCTTCGAGATCACCGACCGCAAAGCCCTGGAAGAGGCGCAGCGCCAAACCCTCAAGCACCTGGACACGGTGGCCAACGCGTCGGCCGCCCTGGCCTGGACGGTGGACGACCAGCAGTGCAAGGACTGGATCAACCAGGCCTGGCTGGACTTCACTGGACGCGACCTGGCCAGCGAATGCGAGACCCTGTGGCTGGACGATGTGCACCCGCAGGACCAGGAGCGCAGCGCCCAGATCTTCATCAGCGCCTTCGAGGCGCGCGAACCCTACAGCATGGAATACCGCCTGCGGCGCCACGACGGCGTGTACCGCTGGCTGCACGAGCAAGGTCGCCCCCGTTACGACGCCGATCAACGCTTCATTGGCTACATCGGCTCCTGCCTCGATGTGACCGACCTGCGCGAGGCCGAAGCCACCGCGCGCGAGCGCGACGCGACGCTCCAGCAGGTGTTCGATGTGCTCAAGGACATGCTGTTCGTGCTTGACGCGCAGGAGCGTTTCGTCTTCTTCCACGCGGGCTCCGAAGACCGGCTGTACCGCAAGCCCGAGGACTTCCTGCACCAGCCCATCGCCTCGGTCATGCCGCCGGACCTGGTGGCGCCGCTGCGCGAAGCGATGCAGCGCGCCCGCGAGGGTGGCATCCAGGAAATGGACTACAGCCTGGACCTGCCGGCGGGCACCCACCACTTCAATGCCCGCCTGGCCTGGCTGCCCGGTGGCGAGCAGTGCATGTTCCTGGTGCGCGACGTCACCGAACGGCAACTGGCCCACCTGGAGCGCGAACGGCTGAACCGTTTTGTCCTGCTGCTGTTCCGCCTGGCCAACCGCTTCATCAACCTGCCGGTGCAGCAGGCCGATGCCGCGATCAACGAGGCGCTGCGGGACATTGGCGAGTTCCTAGAGGCCGACCGGACCTACCTGTTCTCTTACGATCACCAGGCTGGCACGGCAACCAACACGCACGAATGGTGCGCCTCCGGCATCGGGACACAGAAAGCCCTGTGGCAGGCCTTCACGGTGAGTCACCGGGACGACTGGTACCGCGACCACCTGCGCGGCGAGAAGGTGCTGGTACCCGACCGCAACGCCCTGCCCGACAACGACTTGCGCCGCCTGTTGACAGAGATGGATATCCAGGGGCTGCTGACCCTGCCGCTGATGAACGGCGACGCCTGCCTGGGTTACGTGGGCCTGGATTCGGTGAACCAGCCCCGGGCCTATGGCAAGGAAGAAATCACCCTGCTGGAGCTGTTTGCCCAGATGCTGGTCAACCTACGGCTGCGCGCCCAGGCGGCGGCGCAAGTGCGCGAGATGACCGAGCAACTGGAACAGAAGGTCGAGGAACGCACACAGCAGCTGAATGCAAGCGTAGAGCGTCTGCAGAGCGTCAACCGCGAGCTGGAATCCTTCAACTACTCGACCTCACACGACCTGCGCACGCCGCTGCGGGGCATCGAGGGCTTCAGCACCCTGCTGCTCGAAGAGCACGCGCAGCAACTGGACGCACAGGGGCGCGAGTACCTGCAGCGCATCCAGCGCGCGACCCGCCACATGTCGCAGCTGGTGAGCGATCTGCTGGCCTATTCGCGCCTGCAGCAGATGACCGACCTGATCGAACCGGTGGCGCTGGCGGACTGCGTGCGGACGGTGGCGGCGCCGTTCCACGACGAACTGGAGGCGCGCCAGGGCCAGCTGGGTGTCGAAGTTCCGGACGACCTGCGCGTGCGGGCCAACCCCAAAGGACTGGCCATCGCGCTGCGCAACCTGATCGACAACGCCCTGAAGTTCACCCCGGCCGGCGACGCCCCGCGGGTGCGCATCGAAGCGCGCGTCGACGGTGAACGGGTGCGGCTGAGCGTGAGCGACCAGGGCATCGGCTTCGACATGCAGTACCACGACAGGATCTTCGGCATGTTCCAGCGCCTGCACCGGCAGGACCAGATCCCTGGCACGGGCATCGGCCTGGCGCTGGTGCAAAAAGCGGTGGAACGCATGGGCGGCCACATCCGCGCCCAGAGCGCGCCGGGCCAGGGCGCCCGGTTCGAGATCGACCTGCCGCGTGCCTGAGCAGGTGTGAACGCACCAGGCGAGCCGGCTCAGGCTGCGGCGGCCAGCGGCAGGTTGAGCAACAGGTTCTGCGGCTTGAGCTTGAGCTGGCCGTCGGCCGTCATGGCCAGGCCCAGGTACACCGGTTTGCCACGCACATCGGCGCGCATCTGCTGCGGATCGTCAAACCGCAGCCGGAACAGGCTGATCAGCCGCTGCAGGCGCTCGGGCGACACCTCGTGACCCCGGTACAAATCGTCGAGCAGGGGGCTGGCTTCGGCGTCCAGACCCAGGTGCCAGCGCCAGGCCGGGTCGTCCACCCGGGCCTCGGGCTGGATCTGCACCGCCACGCCCAGAAAGTGGGCCACCCAAAGGGCCAGCACCTGCGCCAGCGCTTTCAGGCCCGACCGGGCGCGGTTCATGGTCAACGTCAGGCCATGCGGCAGCTCGCGCTGGACCTCGTGCGTGAGGTCCAGCAGAAAGTTGAAGCGACCCTCGCCCTCGCGGCTGGTCCAGTAGCCGGCGGCGTTGTCGGTCCCCAGCACCGCCATCTGCACCGTGGGCAGCGCAGCGCCCCCCTGCACCAGCAAGCGTCCCATGCCGCCCAGGCCACCGGTCTGGTGGAGCATGTCCAGCACCGCGTGGTCGCCGCAGAGCACGCGGCCCTCCTGCACGCTCACGCGCTGGCGGCGGAACAGCAGTTCGGCTGCGCGCCACTGCCAGGGATCGTCGTTGCCATCCAGCAGATGACAGACGATGGCCTGGACCAGCAGGTCCAGAAACAGCGGCGGGATCTGGATTGCCCCGGCCTGGAAGAAGCCGGCGTAGGCCGCCTCCAGCGAGCCCGCCGCTTGCACCGCGTCGCGGAAACCCAGAAACAGGCGGAAGTTGGCACGCACGTCGGCGTCCTCGATCGCGCCCAGTTCGTCGTCCGTCACGCGGCACAGCGGCGCGCCCACCAGCCGCGCGTGCAGCGCCTGCTCCCCCGCGCAGGATTCCGCCACCAGCGCGAGTTCGGGCCGTTCCAGCCACAGGCGCCAGTAGTCGGCGGTGGGCACCAGCCAGCCGCGGGCGTTGTGTTCAAGGCGGTCGTGGCCGCAGGATGTCCAGAAAGGTGACACAGCCGTGGGCATTCATCAACCGCAGCGCGCTGCGGTGGTCGGTCGGGGCAGGCGATTGTCGGTCAGCGGGCAGACCCGCTCCGCCCAGGGGGCATACCCCTGACGGTTCGCGTCACGGCCACACAGGCTGACAACCCTCATGTGCGCAGCATGGCGCCAGTGGCGGTTCCCTCGTCACCGGCTGTGGCGATCCCACGGTACGGCACCCAATCGGTAACATCGCTCACCCCTTCACACCCCTTCACACCCTTTCCAGCCACCGGCAGAGGCCCCGCATGACCCCACCCATCAGCCTGATCGGCGTTCCCACCGACATCGGCGCCGGCGCGCGAGGCGCCTCCATGGGCCCCGAAGCCCTGCGCGTGGCCGGCATCCAGACCGTGCTCGAAAGCCATGGCCTGCAGGTGGCGGACCGCGGCAACCTGTCGGGTCCGTCCAACCCCTGGCAACCGCCGGTGAACGGCTACCGCCACCTGGCCGAGGTGGTGGCCTGGAACAGCACGCTGCACGACGCCGTGCACGCCGAGCTGGCGCAGGGCCGCATGCCCATCGTGCTCGGCGGTGACCACTGCCTGGGCATGGGGTCCATCAGTGCGGTGGCGCGTCACTGCCGTGAAAACGGCAAGCGACTGCGGGTGCTCTGGCTGGACGCGCACGCCGACTTCAACACCGCCGAGCTCACGCCCAGCGGCAACATCCACGGCATGCCGGTGGCCTGCCTGTGCGGCCACGGCCCGGCCGAGCTCACCGGCATCGGTGGTCACACACCCGCCATCACGCCCGACGTGGTGCGCCAGATCGGCATCCGCAGTGTGGACCCGGGTGAAAAACGCTTCGTGCACGAGGTCGGGCTGGAGGTGTTCGACATGCGCTACATCGACGAGATGGGCATGCGCCACACCGTGGAGCTGGCACTGATGGGCCTGGACGACAACACCCACCTGCACGTGAGCTTTGACGTCGACTTCCTCGACCCCGAGATCGCCCCAGGTGTGGGCACCACCGTGCCCGGTGGACCCACCTACCGCGAAGCGCAGCTGTGCATGGAAATGATCGCCGACACCGGCCGCCTGGCCTCACTGGACGTGATGGAGCTCAACCCCGCGCTGGACCTGCGCAACCGCACCGCCGAACTGGCGGTGGACCTGATCGAGAGCCTGTTCGGCAAATCGACCCTGATGCGGAAGAAGTGACCCCTCCGCGCCGCTTCGCGTCACCCCCCCAGGGGGGCGATGCGAGTGGCCCGGCCAAGCCGGTTCCACCGCATCACTGGATCAGGCACGCGCTCCGGGGGCGTTGTCTTTCAGCTCTTGCCCACGAGTTCGAGGTGTTCGACCACCGGCGGCTGCAAGAAGAACGGGCCGACGATGCTGCGCCATTCGGTGAAGGCCGGCGACTGGCGGAAGCCCACGGTGTGGTCTTCCAGCGTGTCCCAGTAGATCATGAGGATGTAGCGGCCCGCGCTCTCGATGCTGCGGTTGACCTTGAAGCCCTGAAAGCCTTGGGCGCCCGCGATGACGGTGCTGGCGCCGCGCAGGATGGCGGCTTCGAAATCGGCCGCCTGGGCGGGGTCGATGCGGATGTCGGCGTGCTCCAAAATCATGGTGGTGTCTCAGTCAGAACGGGTCAGGCCACCGCGGCCCGACGATCGTCGCGGATCATATCGGTGGCCTTCTCGCCCATCATGATCACCGGGGCATTGGTGTTGCCGCCGACGACGCTGGGCATGACCGAGGCGTCGACCACGCGCAGCCCGTCCACGCCGTGCACGCGCAGGCGCGCATCGACCACAGCACCCTCGGCCGGGTCTGGTCCCATGCGGCAGGTGCCCACCGGGTGGTAGATGGTGTCGGCGTGGTGGCGCACGAACTGCTCGATCTGCGCGTCGCTCAACGCCTCGCGCGAGGCGGCCGACTCCACGCCACCGTGCCGCGCCAGCGCCGGCTGCTGCATCAGGCGCCGCATGGCCTTGAAGCCGCGCACCAGCCGCGTCACGTCGTCCGGCTCTTGCAAAAACGCCGGATCGATCAGCGGCATCACCTGCGGGTCGGCGCTCGCCAGCCGCAGCGTGCCGCGGCTTTTCGGGCGCAACAGACAGACGTGGCACGAGTAGCCGTGCCCCAGCACCGTCTTTCGGCCGTGGTCCACCAGCTTGCCGACCACGAAGTGCAACTGCAGGTCCGGGATGGCTTCGTCCGGCGCGCTCTTGATGAAGCCACCGGCCTCGGCGAAGTTCGTGGTCAGCGGGCCGCTGCGGCGGCGCCGCCATTCGAAGATGCCTTTGACCATGCTCAGCACGCCACGCGGCGATATGCCGAACAGCTCGGTCACCTTGGGCGCGTTCACCACCATCACCACATCCGGGTGGTCGTGCAGGTTCTGGCCCACACCGGGCAGGTCGTGCAGCACGTGGATGCCGT
>NZ_JBPCSJ010000340.1:0-1946 GCF_051007235.1 Hydrogenophaga sp.
CGTAGAAGAACACGTATTGCAGCGCGGTCTGCGCCAGCCCCAGCAGGCCCAGCTGACCCCACTGCGCTGGGGCCAGCGCCAACACGCGCTTGCCCATCAGCCGCGCGATGACCAGCAGCAACCCGCCCGCAAGCAGAAAACGCCAGCCCGCGAAGGCCAGCTGCGCCGCCGTGTCGTCGCGCGCGATGCCCAGCAGCGCGTACCCGCCCTTGATGGCCGGGTACGCGCTGCCCCAGAGCAGGCAGCACAACGTCGCGAGCAGCACGACGTTGCGCGGGCGGCTGAAGACGCTGGTGGCGTGGGCCTGGGCGCTCAGCACGGAACGCCGCCGCGCGCCACCAGCCAGGCCGGCGCGTCCTGCAGGCAGTCCGGGCGCAGGAAGCGGTTGAGCGCCGCGTCGCCGACCGAGGTGGTCATGGGCGCGGTGCTGGCGGGCCAGGGGCCGCCGTGCTGCTGAGCAGCGGTGACGGCCACGCCGGTGGGCACACCGGCGAACAGCACACGGCCGGCGATGGCGGTGGCGCTGCGCACCAGGGCGCGGTTCTGTTCGGTGTCGTCGTCGGCGCCCCAGAGGGTCACCGTCAGGCTGCCGGCCACGGCGGCCAGCACGGCCTGCACCTGGGTCAGGTCGGCGCAACGCACGATGAGGCTGGACGGGCCGAACACCTCTTCGCGCAGTTCGGCGCGTTCGATGAAGCGCTGGGCGCTGACCTGCAGCAGCTGCGGGCCGGGCGCGGGCGCCGCGCCCTGGCCTTGCAGCAGCGACAACGCGCCCGCATCGAGGAAGTGCCTGATACCGGCGTCAAACGCGGTCTTCATGCCGGCGGTCAGCATGGGGTGCGGCTGCTGTTTGGACAGGGCCAGCACCAGCTGTTCGGTGAAGGCGTCGGACTCCGGGCCATCCACCAGCACCAGCAGGCCGGGGTTGGTGCAGAACTGGCCGCAGCCCAGGGTGATGGACCCCGCCAGCGTGGTGGCCAGCTCGGCGCCCTTGGCGGCCAGCGCGGCGGGCAGCGCCACCAGCGGGTTGATGGCACCGAGTTCGCCGTAGAACGGGATGGGGCGCGGGCGGGCGTTGGCTTCGGCCTGCAGGGCCAGGCCGCCTCGGGTGGAGCCGGTGAAGGCGCCGGCGGCGATCAGCGGGTGGCGGATGAGCTGCACGCCCACCTCCACCGCCGCGCCCTGCACCAGGCCGATCAGGCCGGCGGGCAGGCCCTGGTCCTTGAGCACGCGCTGGATCAAGCTGAACACCTGCTGCGACAGGCCGGGGTGTCCCGGGTGGGCCTTGACGACCACCGGGCAGCCGGCGGCCAGGGCCGAGGCGGTGTCGCCGCCCAGCACCGAAAAGGCGAACGGGAAATTGCTGGCCGCGAACATGGCCACCGGGCCCAGCGGCACGCGCTGCAGCCGCATGGCCGGGTGGCCCACGGGCGGCGCGCCGGCCACGGCCGTGTCGTCCACCTGTTCAAACGGCACGCCGCGGGCAGCGATGTCGGCAAACCGGCGCAGCTGGAAGGTGGTGCGGTCGAGTTCGCCGTTCAGGCGCACCGGGCCGAGGGCGGTTTCGAGGTCGGCCCAGGCGACCAGCTTCTCGCGCTCTCCTTCGAGCGCTGTGGCCAGGCCCTGCAGCAGGGCTGCGCGCTGGGCACCGCTGCTGGCGCCCCAGGGCGCGGCGGCGGCGCGCGCGGCCTGCACGGCGGCGTCGATCTGCTCGGGGGTGGAGGTGGCAAGGGGCTGGCCGTGGGTTTCGCCGGTGCGGGCGTTGACGGATTGCAAGCTGCTCATGAAACGCTTTCGAGGGAGGTGATACCGATACAGGCAGGAGTAGTTAACAGTTGTCTGACAACTTATAACGATAAATCAAAATGGTCGACGGTGTGGTTGAAGGGACAAAAAACCGCCCGTGGCTGGGCACAGAAGAAACCATCCGGCCGCCCCGGACCGCG
>NZ_JBPCSJ010000341.1:0-1127 GCF_051007235.1 Hydrogenophaga sp.
ACCCTGGTGCTGTCGGGCGACGTGCCGCTGACGCGCGCCGACACGCTGCAGGCCCTGATCGACCTGTGCGGCGGCCAGCACCTGGCCCTGCTCACGCTGGACATGGCCAACCCCACCGGCTACGGCCGCATCGTGCGCAACACGGACGGCGCGGTGCAGGCCATCGTGGAGCAGAAGGACGCGAACGAAGCGCAAAAGGCCATCACCGAGATCTACAGCGGCATCATGGCCGTGCCCACGCGGCTGTTGCGCGGCTGGCTGGCGCGACTGGACAACCGCAACGCGCAGAACGAGTACTACCTGACCGACGTGGTGAAGTTCGCCGTGGCCGATGGCCAGACCGTCAAGGCCCACCGCATCGCCGACGCGGTGCAGGTGGCGGGTGTCAACAGCCCGGTGCAGCTGGCCGAGCTGGAACGCGCCCACCAGCACCGCCTGGCCGACGCCTTCATGGAACAGGGCGTGCGCCTGGCCGACCCGGCCCGTTTCGATGTGCGCGGCGAACTGGTCTGCGGTCAGGACGTGGAAATCGACGTCAACTGTGTCTTCGAAGGCCGGGTGCAGCTGGGCAATGGCGTGCGCATCGGCGCGAACTGCGTGATCGCCAACGCGCAGATCGCCGACGGCGCGGTGATCCATCCCTTCACCCACATCGACGGTGAAAAGCTGGGCGTGAGCGTGGGCGCGGGCTCCTTGATTGGCCCGTTCGCCCGTCTGCGCCCCGGTGCGCAGCTGGGGGCCGAGGTGCACATCGGCAACTTCGTGGAAGTGAAAAACTCAACGCTGGCCGCGGGCGCCAAGGCCAACCACCTGGCCTACCTGGGCGACGCCACCGTGGGCGAGCGGGTGAACTACGGTGCGGGCAGCATCACGGCCAACTACGACGGGGCCAACAAGCACCGCACGGTGATCGAGGCCGACGTCCACATCGGCAGCAACTGCGTGCTGGTAGCCCCGGTGACGATTGGGGCAGGCGGCACCGTGGGCGGCGGCTCCACCATCACCAAGAGCACCGAACCCGGTTCGCTGAGCGTGGCGCGCGGCAAGCAGATCAGCATCGCGAATTGGGCTCGCCCCACCAAAAAGCCCAAAGCCTGAAGCATCTCGCCCCTGGTTTTGCTTTACCC
>NZ_JBPCSJ010000342.1:0-5871 GCF_051007235.1 Hydrogenophaga sp.
GAAGCCGCACAGCGCCAGCCGCGCCGCATGCAGTTCGGCGTCGCCCGCATGTAGACAAACAACACCAGGAGACAACGATGCAGTTCACCCACGAGCACCGCGAAATCCAGAAGACCCTCAAGCGCTTCATCGACGAGCAGATCAACCCGCACGTGGACGAATGGGAGGCGGCCGAGATCTTCCCCGCTCACGAGGTCTTCAAGCAGATGGGGCAGCTGGGCCTGCTGGGCCTGACCAAGCCCGAGGCCTACGGTGGCATGGGGCTGGACTATTCCTACAGCGTGGCCATGGCCGAGGCGCTGGGCCACATCCACTGCGGCGGCGTGCCCATGGCCATCGGCGTGCAGACGGACATGTGCACCCCGGCCCTGGCGCGGTTTGGCAGCGACGAGTTGCGCGCGCAGTTCCTGGCGCCCGCCATCGCGGGTGACGCGGTCGGCTGCATCGGCGTGAGCGAACCCGGCGCTGGCAGCGATGTGTCGGCCATCAAGACCGTGGCGCGCAAGGACGGCGACGACTACGTCATCAGCGGCCAGAAGATGTGGATCACCAACAGCCTGCAGGCCGACTGGATGTGCATGCTGGTCAACACCAGCGACGGCCCGGCGCACAAGAACAAGAGCCTGGTCATGGTGCCGCTGCGCGAGAACGGCAAGACCGTCAAAGGCTTCGAGGTCGGCCAGAAGATCAGGAAGATCGGCATGAACAGCAGCGACACCGGCCTGCTGTTCTTCGACGAGGTGCGCGTGCCGCAGCGCTACCGCATCGGGCAGGAAGGTGCCGGCTTCATCTACCAGATGCAGCAGTTCCCGGAAGAGCGCCTGTGGGCCGCCGCCAGCTGCCTGCAGAGCCTGACCAACTGCATCCAGTGGACGGTGGACTACGCGCAGGAACGCCAGCTGTTTGGCGCCACGCTGGCCGACCAGCAGTGGGTGCAGTTCAAGCTGGCCGAACTCAAGACCGAGGTCGAGAGCCTGCGCGCGCTGACCTACCAGGCCTGCGAACACTACGTGGCCGGCGAGGACGTGACCGAGTGGGCGACCATGGCCAAGCTCAAGGCCGGGCGCCTGAACCGCACCGTGCCCGACACCTGCCTGCAGTTCTGGGGCGGCATGGGCTTCACCTGGGACAACAAGGTTTCGCGCATGTACCGCGACGGGCGGCTGGCCTCCATCGGCGGTGGTGCCGACGAGGTGATGCTCGGCATCCTGACCAAAATCATGGGCATCGCCAAGCGCCCGGTGAAGTGAGGGCGACCCCATGAACAACTTTCTGGTGGTCCGTCAGGGCGACACCGAGCGCTGGACGCTCAACGACCCGGGCTCGCGCAACGCGCTGTCCGACGCGATGGTGGTGGCGCTGTTCGAGGCTTGCCTGCGCGCGCAGGCCGACGCCTCGCTGCGCACCGTGGTGCTGGCCGGTGCCGGCGGCGCCTTTTGCGCCGGCGGCAGCCTGGGGCACTTCGCCAGCGCCATCGGGCAGCCGCTGGCCGAGGGCGCGCACGACCCGCTGATCGACGCCAACCGCGCCTTTGGCGACGTGCTGCACGCGCTGACGCAGCTGCCCCAGTTGCTGGTGGTGGCGGTGGACGGGCCGGCCATGGGCGGGGGCTTTGGCCTGGTCTGTTGTGCCGACCTGGTGCTGGCCACCCAGCGTTCCGTGTTCGCCACGCCCGAGGTCACGCTGGGCCTGCCGCCGGCGCAGATCGCGCCCTATGTGTGGCAGCGCCTGGGGGATCGCGCAGCGCGCGAGTGCCTGCTGTCCGGGCGGCACCACAGCGCGCTGGAAGCCCAGGCGCTGGGCCTGGTCAACGCGGTGGTGGCCGACGGAGAGCTGGAAGCGGCCCTGGCCGACACCCTGGCCCGGTACCGCCTGGCCGCACCCGGCGCGGTGGCCGCCACCAAACAGCTGCTGCGCCGGCTGCACGGCCCGCTGCCCGACCTGCGCGACGAGGCCGCCATCGCCTTCGCGTCGGCCCTGCGCGGGCCGGAGGCCGCGTCCGGCCTCAGGGCATTCGCACGCAAGCAGCCCGCACCGTGGGCGGAGGGCAGCGCATGAAGCGGCTGCTGATCGCCAACCGCGGTGTTCGCGCTTGGGCGCGGGGGAGCGCTCACATCTGCGCGCAGCGCATGTGGAGCGCTCACCAAATGGCACGGCACGCGCAGCGTGCAGGGAGATGAGCCGCGTGACACGTTTGCAGAAACTTCTGATCGCCAACCGCGGCGAAATATCCCGCCGCATCATCCGCACCGCGCGCCGCATGGGTATCGCGACCGTGGCGGTGTTTTCGGATGCCGACCGCGACGCGCTTCACGTGCGCGAGGCCGACACCGCGGTGGCCCTGGGCGGCACCGCCTCGGCCGACAGCTACCTGCGCGCGGACAAACTCATCGCCGCCGCGCGCGCCAGTGGGGCCGATGCGGTGCACCCGGGCTACGGCTTCCTGAGCGAGAACGCCGACTTCGCCCAGGCCGTCATCGACGCCGGTCTGACCTGGGTCGGCCCGCCGCCCGCGGCCATCCACGCGCTGGGCAGCAAGTCCGCCGCCAAGGCCGTGGCGCTGCGCCAGGGCGTGCCGGTGCTGCCGGGTTACTTCGGCGCCGACCAGTCCGAGGCCACCTTTGCCGCCGAGGCGCAGCGCATCGGCTACCCCGTCATGGTCAAGGCTGTGGCCGGCGGTGGCGGCCGCGGCATGCGGCTCGTGCACAGCGCCGATCAACTGCCCGCCGCGCTGCACAGCGCGCGTTCCGAAGCGCTGGCCGGCTTCGGCAACGGCGACCTGCTGATCGAACGCGCGCTGCTGGCCCCGCGCCATGTGGAGGTGCAGGTGTTTGCCGACGCGCACGGCCACTGCATCCACCTGGGCGAGCGCGACTGTTCGGTGCAGCGCCGCCACCAGAAGATCATCGAAGAATCCCCCAGCCCTGCGGTGTCGCCCGAACTGCGCGCCGAACTCGGCCGCTGTGCGGTGGCGCTGGCGCAGGGCGCGGGTTATGTGGGCGCGGGCACGGTGGAGTTTCTGCTGGACGGCGGTCAGTTCTTCCTGATGGAGATGAACACCCGCTTGCAGGTCGAGCACCCTGTCACCGAGATGTTGAGCGGCTTGGATTTGGTTGAGTGGCAGATCCGCGTCGCCCGCGGGCAACCGCTGCCGCTCACGCAGGAACAGGTGCAACTGAGCGGCCACGCCATCGAAGTCCGCCTTTGTGCTGAAGACGAACACTTCACCCCGCACGCCGGCACGGTCCAACGCTTTGCTGAACCACCGCTCGCCGAGGGTCTGCGTTTTGACCACGCGCTGGAAAGCGGCAGCGTGGTCACCCCGCACTACGACGCCATGCTGGGCAAGCTGATCGCGCACGCGCCGACGCGCGCCGAGGCCATCGACCGTTTGGGTAATGCGCTGGACGAGACGGTGTTGCTAGGCCTGCCCAGCAACCGCGCGTTTCTGGCCGCCTGCCTGCGCCACCCGGTGTTCGCCGCGGGTGACGCCACCATTCCCTTCCTGGCGCAACACGGCGACTGCGTGCGCGAGGCGCTGGTCCCACCGCACGCTGCGCAGGTGGCCGCCGCGCTGGCCGCCACCTGGCTGGGGCGCCCTCTCACCGCGCTGCCCAGCCCTTTCGCCCGCCCGCTGCGCGTGCGGCTGAGCGAAACGACGGTGGACCTGCAGGTGCGCGAACTCGGCCACGGCGCGCTGCAGGTGCAGGCGGGCGAGCAGCGCCACCAGGCCCACGTCGGCACCGACACCGTCACGCTGGACGGTTTGACGCAGGTCGCTGCCGTGGTGCGCGGGCCCGACGGCCACCGCCACGTGCGCTGGGGCGCCCACGATCTGCGCCTGCAGGACCTGAGCCACACGGCGGCCGTGGCCAGCGGCAGCGGCCCCGCCGCGCGCGAGCTGCGGGCACGCTTCAACGGCAAGCTGGTGGCCGTGGCCGTCCAGCCGGGCGACCGCGTCGCGCGCGGGCAGACCCTGCTGACCATCGAGAGCATGAAGATCGAGCACCAGATCGCCGCGCCGCGCGACGGCACCCTGGCGTCTGTCTCGGTCGCGCCGGGTCAGCAGGTCGGCCCCGGTCAGGTACTGGTGATCTTTGAAGCGGAGGCCGCATGAGTGTCCACGCCACCGCCGACAGCAGCTTTGACGCCGCCGACCTGCAGGCCCTGACAGACACCGTGCGCCGCTTCGCCCTCGAACGCGTGCGCCCGCAGCTCGACGCCTGGGAAGCGGCCGGTGAAATCCCGCGCGACCTGTACCGTGACGCCGCCGACCTCGGCCTGCTCGGCCTGGGCTACCCGGAACACCTGGGCGGCACACCCGCGCCCTGGCGCGCGCGCAACGCGCTGTCGCAAACGCTGGCCCGCCACGGCACCAGCGGCGGCCTCATGGCCAGCCTGTTCTCGCTCAACATCGGCCTGCCGCCGGTGCTGGCCCACGGCTCGCCCGAGCTGCAGGCAGAGGTGGTGCCGCCCGTGCTGCGCGGCGAACGCATCGCAGCCCTGGGCATCACCGAACCCGGTGGCGGCTCCGACGTCGCCGCGCTGCGCACCACCGCGCGCCGCGAAGGTGACGATTTCGTCATCGACGGCGAAAAGGTCTTCATCACCTCCGGCATGCGCTGCGACTGGCTCACGCTCGCCGTCCGAACAGAGGTGGAGCCCCCACACTCCGCCGCTTCGCGGGTCGCTGCCCCCCACGGGGGCTCGGTCGCCTTGGGGCGGCCCGGCGGCGACCGGTCAGCCAACAAAGGCGCCAGCGGCATCAGCATGCTGGTCGTGCCCATGGACCGGCCCGGCATCTCGCGCAGCGCGCTGCACAAGATGGGCTGGCACTGCTCCGACACCGCGCACCTGCGCTTCGACGGCGTGCGCGTGCCGGTGCGTTACCGGCTGGGCGAAGAGGGCGCGGGCTTTCGCATGGTCATGGGCAACTTCAACGGCGAGCGCCTGGCCATGAGCGCCATGGCGCTGGGCTTTGCCCAGGCCTGCTACGACGAAGCCGTGGACTGGGCGCGCCAGCGCCAGACCTTTGGCGCTGCACTCATCGAGCGCCAGGCCATCCGCCACAAGCTCATGGACATGCGCATGCGCATCGAAAGCACCCAGGCCTGGGTGGACGCCGTCACCGCCCGCGCCGACGCGGGCGACCAGGGGCCGGACTGGGTAAGCCATGTCTGCCTGCTCAAGAACCACGCCACGCAGACCATGCAGTTCTGCGCCGACGCCGCTGTGCAGATCCTCGGCGGCATGGGCTTCATGCGCGGCACCGCCAGCGAACGCATCTACCGCGAAGTCAAGGTCATGATGATCGGCGGTGGCGCCGAAGAGATCATGAAAGAACTCGCCGCACGACAATCAGGACTATGAGCAAACACACCGCGCCCTTCACCGGCTTCGAGCCCGCGTTCATCGACGGCATCAAGGCCATCTTTGAAGAAAAGATCGTCTTCAACAAAGTGCTGGGCCTGAAGATCACCAGCCTCACGCCCGAACGCGTGACCGCGCGCATCGACATGCGCCCCGAACTGGTGGGCCACTACAGCTACAACCGCGTGCACGGCGGCGTCATCAGCGCCGGGCTCGACACCACCGGCGCGCTGGCCGTCATGGCCGCCATCGGCGCCCGCCACATGGACGAGCCGCCCGAACAGCGCCTGCAGCGCTTCTCCAAGCTCGGCACCATCGACCTGCGCGTGGACTACCTGCGCCCCGGCATCGGCGAACACTTCGAACTGCGCGCCGAGGTCATGCGCCTGGGTTCGCGCGTGGGCTCCACCCGCATGGAGTTCGTGGGCGCCGACGGCAAGCTGCTGTCTTGCGGCTCGGGCGCGTACATCGTCTCCTGACGCCATGGCGCGCCAGGCCCGC
>NZ_JBPCSJ010000343.1:0-2816 GCF_051007235.1 Hydrogenophaga sp.
GCCCGCAAATTCCGGCCAGGTGATGGGGATCATCTCGCTGGTGGCGTTGAGCTTCATGGTGCAGGAGCCCAGCGGGATCATGCTGCGGTCCAGCGCCAGGTCCTTGTCGCTCAGCGCACGGATGTAGCGCAACATGCCGGTCTCAGAGTGGTGGGTGTTGAACACCGGGTGCGTCATGTACGCGCTGGTGCGGCGCAGCTCGGTCGGGATCAGCGGCTCGATGCCCTTCTCGAAAGCGTCGAACGAGGGCAGGGCCTGGCCGTCGGCGGCGAAGGCCGACCACAGCAGGGCGATGTCTTCGCGTGTGGTGGTCTCGTCCAGCGACAGGCTCACGTACTGACCCCAGGACAGGCGCAGGTTGGCGCCTTTGGCCAGGGCCTTGGCCACGATCGCCTGGGCCTGCGCGGCGTCGGCCGCCTTGACGGTCAGCGTGTCGAAGGCCGATTCGCTCGTGAGCGTGTGGCCCAGCTGTTGCAGGCCGGCTGCCAGCACGGCGGTGTAGGCGGCCACGCGCTGCGCGATGCGCTTGAGCCCCTGCGGGCCGTGGTAGACAGCGTACATACTGGCCACGACGGCCGGCAGCACCTGCGCCGTGCAGATGTTGGAGGTGGCCTTCTCGCGGCGGATGTGCTGCTCGCGCGTCTGCAGCGCCAGGCGGTAGGCCGGGTTGCCGTGCGTGTCCACGCTCACGCCCACCAGACGGCCGGGCAGCGAGCGCTTGTACTCGTCGCGGCAGGCCATGTAGGCGGCGTGCGGGCCGCCCGCGCCCATGGGCATGCCGAAGCGCTGCGTAGTGCCGACCACGATGTCGGCGTCGAACTCGCCCGGGGGCACCAGCAGGGTCAGCGCCAGCAGGTCGGCCGCCACGATGAAGGCAGCCTGTTTAGCGTGCACAGTCTGCACCTCGGCGCGCAGGTCGTCGATGCGGCCGCTGGTCGAGGGGTACTGTGCCAGCACGGCGAAGTAGTCGTCGCCCTTGAGCGCCTCGGCCCACTCGGTGGCCGAGTTGGCCAGCTTCACGGTCAGACCCAGCGGCCTGGCGCGGGTCTGGATCACCTCGATGGTCTGCGGGTGCGCGTCACCGGCCACCACGATGGAGTTGCCCTTGGCCTTGACCGAGCGCTTGGCCAGCGTCATGGCTTCGGCGGCGGCGGTGGCCTCGTCCAGCATGGACGCGTTCGCGATCGCCATGCCGGTCAGGTCGGTCACCATGGTCTGGAAGTTCACCAGGGCTTCCATGCGGCCCTGCGAAATCTCGGCCTGGTAGGGCGTGTAGGCGGTGTACCAGGCGGGGTTTTCGAGGATGTTGCGCAGGATCACGCCCGGCGTGTGCGTGCCGTAGTAGCCCTGGCCGATGAAGCTCTTGAACACCTTGTTCTTCGAGGCGATGGCCTTGAGTTCGGCCAGCGCCGCGGCTTCGGTGGTGGCGGGCGGCAGGTCCATGCCGGCGCTGCGCGCGATGCTGCGCGGCACGATGGAATCGATCAGCGCGCGGCGCGAGGCCTCGCCGATGACCGACAGCATCATGGTTTCATCGGCTTCGCTGATGCCGATGTGGCGGGCGATGAACTCGCTGGCGTTTTCGAGTTCACCCAGGGGTTTGACGGACGGCATCAGCATGGGACGACCTTGTGGCTAGAGAAATGTCAGAAGTTTGAATCGAGTGGAATCGACGCCGGGCTCCGCGGCCCCATCCCTGGGTGCCTCGGAACCGGCTGTGCCGGGCCGCCTGCGCCGCCCCCTTGGCGGGGGGCGCAGCGCGGCGAGGGCGGGTCAAGCCGCTGCCGAGAAGGCGGTGTAAGCGGTTTCGTCCAGCAGGGCGTCCACTTGCGACGCGTCGCTGAGCTTGACCTTGAAGAACCAGCCAGCGTTCAGCGGGTCGCTGTTGGCCAGCGAAGGGTCGGCGCGCAGGGCTTCGTTGACTTCCGTGATCTCGCCGCTGACGGGCATGTACACATCGGCCGCGGCCTTCACGGACTCGACCACACCGGCCACCTCTTTCTGGGCAAAGGTCTTGCCGACTTCGGGCAGGTCGACGAACACCACATCGCCCAGCGCGTCCTGCGCGTGGTGGGTGATGCCGACGGTGGCGATGCCGCCGTCAACGGTGATCCATTCGTGGTCTTCGGTGTACTTGGTGGTCATGGTGGGCTCCAGTGAAAAAGGTTGAAACGGGGGGCAGCTTATCCGCTTCGAGGGCCGCCGCAGAACCGGCTTTGCCGGGCTGCTGGTGGCGTCCCCCTTCAGGGGGAAGACGCGAAGCGGCGCAGGGGGTCATCCCCTGTGGTATCGGTTCGGAACGAAGGGCATGGACGCGACCTCCATCGCCACGGCTTAGCCGCGCACCAGTGCGTTTACCCGGGTGCCGACGGCGGCGTGTTCGGGCGCGACGTAGCCGATGGCCACCGGCTTGTCGGCCGTGGGGCCGAGCAGGCCGCTGGTGAACTCGCCGTTCTTGGCGCCGTCCAGGCTCTGCAGTTCGACGTGTTCGCGCACCGGCACGCGCTCGAGCGCGATCAGTCCCACGCGCTTGCGGGTCAGTGCTTCGCTGCCGTCCAGCTGGGCCAGCACGCGGTCTGCGCCCGGGAAGCCACCGGCACGCTCGCCACCGGTGCGGCGCACCTTCTGCATGGCCCAGTTCAACGCGGCCTCGACCGGCGTGGTCGTGGTGTCGATGTCGTTGCCGTACAGGCACAGGCCGGCTTCCAGGCGCAGCGAGTTGCGCGCGCCCAGGCCGATCGGTTTGACTTCGGGTTGTGCCAGCAGCGCGCGGGCCAACGCGTCGGCATGGTCGCTGTGGACGGATATCTCGAACC
>NZ_JBPCSJ010000344.1:0-5734 GCF_051007235.1 Hydrogenophaga sp.
GGCCTCGTGACGCAACCGGCCTCGCAGTTGCGCCGCGGGAATGAACACGGTCCGCTGGTGGCGGCCTTCCACGTCCACGCCTCGGGTGAGCAGGGGTAGACCGTCGGTGCCATGGTGGGTGAAGGTCAGCGGCTGGAGGGTCTGGATGTGCAGGTCAGCGGTGATGGTGTGGTGCTGTGTCATACGGGAACTCCCTGGATTTACTGGACGATGAGCAGGTTCAGGCCGAAGGCGCTGCCGACGCGACCGATGCCTTTGACGAGACAGTTGGCAAAGGCCTGGGGGTCGGTCACTTTGAGCAGACCGGTGAATTCGGTGGCGTCGAGGGTGAAGCGGCGTCCGTCGTGTGTTTCGACTTTCTGCGAGCCGGGGGAGACGTGCACGCCCACGATCTCGAAACCGTGCCGGGTGGCGCGCTTGTCCAGCCACTCGCGCCGGCCACGCCAGTCTTCCAGCGGCAGGTAGCGGTTCTTGTGCCCGCTGGCGTACGACACGCAGGCGGTGGTGGTGAAGGCGAGCAGCTTGCCCACCGGGTAGTCGGGTGGCACGGCTTCTTCAGGGCGGATGCGCACCTGCGAGCCTTCGTCGGCCCAGAGCGCTGGTTTGCCGTTGCGGAACTGTTCGACGATGCGGTGCAGGGCGTAGCCCCGAACGCGAGCCGGTTTGTCGATCACGATGTCCATGTCTTCTCCTGGGTGGCATCAAAGGTTTTGACCTCGCCCTCGCTGCACAGTCGGGCGGCGCGCGGGTCGTAGGTGACGAACAAATCGCGGGCGGTCATGGTGCGTTTGCCCAGGGCCAGCAACACGCAGGGCTGACCCGCCTTGAGCGCATCGTGGATCGCGGTCCGTCGCTCCATGTCGTGGCGAAAGCCCGCTTCGGGAAGGGCCTTGAAGCTGGTGGCCGTCCAAGCGGGTGTGACAACCATCCAGCACGAGGACAGCCGCAGGGTCTTGCCGGTGTTCAGGGGCAAGGCCGTCCCGAACAGGGTGTCGGCATCTGCGACTGCATCGGCTGTTTTGAGTGGTGGTGGCAGCAGCCGGTAGCCGGCGTGCTGCATGAAGAATTCGGGGCCGTTCATGTTCAGATCTCGGTCGGGACGAAGCAGCGGTCCCGGTTGCGAACGTCCCAGTACGGCGCCTTCCAGGCGGCTTCCATCGGAATCCAGTCGCCGCCTTCGGTCCAGCGGTCGGTGGGCACCGGGCGCAGGGGTTCGCCGTCGTAGCCCACCAGACCGTCCAGCTGTCCGTCTTGCACTTCCCACCGGCTCACCTCACCGTACCCGGCCGAGCGCTTCTTGCCGATGAAGCGGACCGGCTGCATCACCGCGAGCACAGCGGTGGCGTGCCCTGTGGCGTACCACTCGATGGCGGAGGCGACGGTGGCCGTGTAGCCGTTGAGGATGTTGCCGGCTTCGCGTTGCCGGGACAGCCCGATGCGCAAGTCACCGTCTTTGGTGTTGGACTGCAGCAGATCCAGCCAGTGTGGTGAATGTTCGGGTCGCATGCTCGCCACG
This sequence comes from Hydrogenophaga sp., assembly GCF_051007235.1. Lineage (GTDB taxonomy): Bacteria > Pseudomonadota > Gammaproteobacteria > Burkholderiales > Burkholderiaceae_C > Hydrogenophaga. The sequence goes on from NZ_JBPCSJ010000344.1 coordinate 1,517, forward strand.
AACGACGCCTTCTGCGTTGCCACTGCGTCGACGCAGAAGCCCGAGCTGGCCAGGTACAAATCCCGGTCACAGCGCAGCAGGTCAGACACATCGCCACGTGCGAGCGTGGCCATGAGCAGGGCGTCCAGGGTGACGTAACCCCGGCGGATGATGGGGCTTCGCAAATGGGCCCGAAGCACGAACGGTTTCACGGTTTCCTCCTGATGGGTTTGACGCTAGGCGGCCCGTTGGTGCACACCACGCCCGCCAATGCCACACAAGCTTATGCCAGCCGGCCCCTGGGGCGGGGCATCTGAAATGTGCCGGAAGAACCGGGTCAGACCAGCCCCAGCTCTGCCATCGACGCCGCCTGGTCGCGCGTGACGATGAAATGGTCGAGCACCCGCACGTCCACCAGCGCCAGCGAGGCCTTGAGCGACTGGGTGAGCGATTCGTCGGCACGCGAGGGGCGCGCCTCGCCGCTGGGGTGGTTGTGGGCCAGCACCACGGCGGCGGCGTGGTGGTGCAGGGCGCGCAACACCACTTCGCGCGGGTAGACGCTGGTCTGCGTCAGCGTGCCGCGGAACAGCTCTTCCAGGGCCAGCAGGCGGTTCTGGCTGTCCAGGAACATCACGCAGAACACCTCGTGCGTGCGCGCGCCCAGTTGCAGTTGCAGGTAGTGGCGCACGGCCTGGGGGCTGTCGAACAGGGGGCGTTGCTGCAGTTCCTGCGCCAGCGCGCGGCGGGCCAGTTCCAGCACGGCCACCACCTCGGCGCGCTTGGCCGGGCCCAGGCCTTTGATGACCTTGAGCGCATCGGCCCCGGTGTGCAGCAGGCCGCCCACGCCGCCGAAGCGGTCCAGCAGTTCCTGCGCCAGCTGCAGCACGTGTTTGCCCGCCATGCCGGTGCGCAGCAGCAGGGCCAGCAGTTCGGCGTCGCTCAGGGCCGACGGGCCGCGGGCCAGCAGCTTTTCGCGCGGGCGCGCATCGCTCGGCAGGCTTTTCAGGCCGGTGTTGGGCGCGGTCGTGGCGGGGCCATCCATGTGCGTGTCCTCCCTGTGTGCGGCCCCTTTTTACAATAGCGGTCTTTGCTCGCAGCGCCGTTTCGATCGCCTGCGCCCCCCGGCACGCTCGCCGGGCTGCACTTCATCCCCATTCCGTCCATGCCGCACGTCCAAGAAGGTTCTTTTCTCACCCTGCACTACCGCTTGTCCGGCCCGCAGGGCAAGGTGGTGATCGACACCTTCGCGCAGGGGCAGCCCGCCACGCTGAGCCTGGGTGCCGGCGAGCTCTCCCCCGCCATCGAGCAGCGCCTGATCGGCCTGGAAGAGGGCACGACCTCGGTGATCGAACTCGCGGCCGGTGAAGCCTTTGGCGAGCGCCAGCCCGAGATGGTCCAGTGGGTGGCGCGCAAACTGCTCAACGAGCTGGGCGACCCGCACGAGAAGTACACCGCCGGAGATGTGGTGCAGTTCCCCACGCCAGACGGGTTGGGCAGCTACGCCGGATCGGCCGTGGAGGTGCGCGAGGACGGCGCGGTGCTGTTCGACTTCAACCACCCGCTGGCCGGGCAGCCGGTCAAGTTTGAAGTGCAGTTGATCGGAGTCCTCTGATGAGCGAAGAATCGAGCGCTGCGCCGGGCCGCCCCAAGCAAGCAAGGGCCCTCTCGGGGGGCAGCGAACCACACGAAGTGGGTAGCGTGGGGGCTGAAGTCCTTCTAGCAGAGCCACGCGGCTTCTGTGCCGGTGTGGACCGCGCGATCGAGATCGTCGAGCGCGCGCTGGCCAAGTTCGGCCGGCCCATTTACGTGCGCCACGAGATCGTGCACAACACCTACGTGGTCAACGACCTGAAGGACAAAGGCGCGATCTTCATCGAGGATCTGGACGAGGTGCCGCCCGGTGCCACGCTGGTGTTCTCGGCCCACGGCGTGAGCCAGGCGGTGCAGAAAGAGGCCGAGCGCCGGGGCTTTCGCATCTTCGACGCCACCTGCCCGCTGGTGACCAAGGTGCACGTCGAGGTGGCCAAGCTGTTCAAGGAGGGCTACGAGTTCCTCATGATCGGCCACAAGGGGCACCCTGAGGTCGAAGGCACCATGGGTCAGCTCAGCGAGGGTATCCACCTGGTCGAGGACATCGACGACGTGGCCAAGGTACAGCCCCGGCAGACCGATCTGCTGGCCGTGGTGACCCAGACCACGCTGAGCGTGGACGACACCGCCGGTATCCTGGCCGCCGTGAAGGCGCGCTTTCCCAAGGTGCGCGAGCCCAAGCACCAGGACATCTGCTACGCCACGCAGAACCGGCAGGACGCCGTCAAGCTGCTGAGCCCGCAGGTGGACATCGTGATCGTGGTCGGCAGTCCCACCAGCAGCAACAGCAACCGACTGCGCGAGGTGGCGCACCGCCTGGGTACAGAGGCGTACATGGTCGACAACGCGGGCGAGCTCAAGGCCGAATGGTTCGACGGCAAGCAGCGCGTGGGCCTGACAGCCGGCGCGTCTGCGCCCGACATCCTGGTGCAGCAGGTCATTGACCGCTTGCGCGAGCTGGGCGCGATTGCTGTGCGCAAGCTCGACGGCATCACCGAGACCATCAAGTTCCCGTTGCCCAAGGGTCTGAAGATCGACGGTGACGGCGATGGCGCCATCGACCATATTCATTGATCTCACCCATGCGCAGCCGGCCCAGCCCAGGCCAGCGCGGAACCGGCTTTGCCGGGCCGCAGCTGGCGCCCCCTGGGGGGTGACGCCGAAGGCGGCGCAGGGGGTACCTACAATCCTTCCATGCTAGACATCCTTCAACTCCGCAAAGACCTGGACGCCGTGGTGGCGCGCCTGGAAACCCGCAAGAACCCGCAGCCCTACCTCGACGTCACCGCCTACCAGGCGCTGGAGCACGAACGCAAGGCGCTGCAGACCCGCACCGAAGCCCTGCAGGCGCAACGCAACAGCCTGAGCAAGCAGATCGGCATGCTCAAGGGCAAAGGGCAACACGCCGAAGCCGACGCTGTGATGGCACAGGTGGGCGAGATGAAGGCGGAGCTGGAAGCCTCGGCCGCGCGGCTGGACGTGATCCAGGGCGAGCTGCAGAACCTGCTGCTGGCCGTGCCCAACCTGCCGCACGAGAGCGTGCCGGTCGGTGCGGGCGAAGAAGGCAACGTGGTGGTGCGCAGCTGGGGCATACCGAAGAGCTTCGACTTTGAAGTGCGCGACCACGTGGACATCGGCGAGCAGCTGGGTCTGGACTTCGACACGGGCACCAAGCTGGCTGGCTCGCGCTTCACCTTCATGCGCGGCCCCATCGCCCGCCTGCACCGTGCGCTCAGCGCATTCATGCTCGACACGCAGACCCAGCAGCACGGCTACACCGAGTGCTACACGCCCTACATCGTCAACGGCGAGACGCTGCGCGGCACCGGTCAGCTGCCCAAGTTCGAAGGCGATCTGTTTGCGGTGAAGAAGGGTGGGCAGGAGGGCGAAGACATGCCCGACACCCAGGCGCTGTACCTGATCCCCACCAGCGAAGTGACGTTGACCAACGTGGTGCGCGACACCGTGCTGGCCGAAGCCGACCTGCCGATCAAGATGACGGCGCACACGCCGTGCTTCCGTTCCGAAGCCGGCAGCGCCGGGCGCGACACGCGCGGCATGATCCGCCAGCACCAGTTCGACAAGGTCGAGATGGTGCAGATCGTGCACCCCGAAAAGAGCTACGAAGCGCTGGAGGAAATGACCGGCCACGCCGAAGCCATCCTGCAGAAGCTGGGTCTGCCGTACCGGGTGATGAGCCTGTGCACCGGCGACATGGGCTTTGGTGCGACCAAGACCTACGACCTGGAGGTCTGGGTGCCAGCGCAGGGCACCTACCGAGAGATCAGCTCGGTCTCCAACTGCGAGGCCTTCCAGGCGCGCCGCCTGCAGGCCCGATTCAAGAGCGCCCAGGGCAAGAACGAACTGGTGCACACCCTCAACGGCTCCGGCCTGGCCGTCGGCCGTGCGCTGGTGGCTGTGCTGGAAAACAACCAGAACGCCGACGGCAGTGTGACCGTGCCCGAGGTGTTGCGCCCCTACATGGGCGGGCTGGAGCGTCTGTCGGCCTGACGCAGGCGAGCGCCCAAAGAAAAAGCCCGGCGGTGCCGGGCTTTTCAATTTGTGGCGGAGAAGGAGGGATTCGAACCCTCGGTACAGTTGAAACTGTACGCCGGATTTCGAATCCGGTGCATTCGACCACTCTGCCAC
>NZ_JBPCSJ010000345.1:0-11496 GCF_051007235.1 Hydrogenophaga sp.
CGTGGTGAAGGTCGAGCTGAGCGAAGCGAACGTGAACGGCCCGCTGCGCAAGATCGGCGCCATCGACCTGCTCAACATCGCCGACCCGAACAAGCTCTCGCGCAAGCCGCTGGTCAATGGTGCGCTGAGCTTCCCGTTCTTCACCATCGAGAACGTGGACCTATTCGATGCCACGCACATCGTGGTCGGCAACGACAACAACCTGCCCTTCTCCAGCAGCCGCGAGCCGAACAAGGCCGATGACAACGAACTGATCCTGCTGGAAGTGGGGGCGTTTCTGAAGGCGCGCTGAACGTCCGCTGACCGCACTGCCCAGGCGGTTGTCGGGGCTACCACCCGCCCCGAGCAGACGTCCTTGAGCCGTCCTTCAGTCGCGCGGCAACCCGCGCAGCAACACGTCGCAGAAAAACTCCGACGGGGGTGAAAGCGGCAGATCGGGCCGGCGCACCAGGACAATGGCCGGCGCCGGCAACACCTCGCGCACCGGCACCACGTCCAGCACGTCGCGCGTCATGCCGAAGCTCATCCACTGTTTCGGCAGCATGGCCAGCAGGTCGGTGCGCGCCAGCGCCACCTGCACCGACAGCGCGGAGTGCGCGCGCAGCATCACGCGCGGCGCGTCCAGTCCGTGGGCGCCGAACAGGCGCGCCAGGTCTTCTTCCGCGTTGTGGTCGATGGTGGTGGCCGCCCATTCGGCACCGGCCAGCGCCTTGAGGCTGCGCACGCGTGCCAGCGGGTGGCCCTTGCGGCACACCACCACGCGCGTGTTGTCGCACAGGTGCTGCAGCGCCAGGCCTGGCGCGGGTTTGAGGCGCGGCGCGGCGCCCAGGTAGAAGTCGATGCTGCCATCGCGCAGCGCGCCCTCGACCGCGGGTAACAGGCTCTCGGTGATGCTCAGCTTGACCTTGGGGTAGGTGCGGCGGAACACCGGCAGCGCCTCGGGCAGCATGCCCAGGTGCGGCATGATGGACAGCGCCACCGAGACCGTGCCCTCGTAGTCCGGCCCGGGCTGCTGGACCTCTTCCCGCGCACGCCGTGCCTCGTTGGCGATCGCGCAGGCGCGGCGGTGAAAACGCACCCCTTCGGCCGTCAGCACCATGCCCGTGGTCTGGCGCGCAAACAGGTCCACCCCCAGCTCACGTTCCAGTGCCCGCACGCTGCGCGTGAGCGCGGGCTGGGGCATGTCCAGGCGGCGCGCCGCCGCGCGCAGGCTGCCGTGCTCGACGATGGCGATCAGGTGCTGGAGCTGTTCGAGTTTCATGGGGTGAGGGTGGTTGCGAGGGGATGCTGAAAACGTATCGCTTTGGATATCGGGCCATCTTATTGGAATCCCGTCTTCTGCCTAGAGTTCGCTGCACCCCATGCCCTGGGGCGCGATCGAACACACCAGACGGAGACAAGACATGCACATCAAGACCCGGCGCGGCTTCGCGCTGACCGCCCTCACCTGGATGGCCCTGGCGGCCACCGCCACGACCCCCACCGCCTTTGCCCAGAGCTGGCCCACCAAGCCGGTGCGCATGATCGTGCCGGCCGGGGCCGGCGCGGCGCCCGACGTGATCGCCCGCATCGTGGGCGAGAAGCTCGCCGCTGCCTGGGGCCAGGGCGTGGTGGTGGACAACAAGCCCGGCGCCGGTGGCATCCCCGGCATGTCGGCGCTGGCCAAGGCCGCCCCCGACGGCTACACCATCGGCTTCGTGCCGGCCGCCATGGGCACCATCACGCCGCTGGTGTTCAAGAACCCGCAGTTCAACCCCGACACCGAACTCAGCTCGGCCGCCACCGTGGGCATCAGCCCGCTGATGCTGGCGGTGCCCGCGTCCAGCGCCATCCATTCGGTGGCGGATCTCGCCAGGACTGCCAAGGCCAACCCCGGCAAGCTCAACTTCGCCGCGCCACAACTGAACTCGCTGCCGCACCTGGCCGGCGAGATGGTCAACAAGGCCGGCGCCATGGGCCTGTTCACCGTGCCCTTCCGCGCGCCGCCCGAGGCGGTCACCGCGGTGCTCTCCGGTGACGCAACGCTCACCATCGACGGCGTGCCCGGCCTGCTGCAGCACGTCAAGTCCGGCCGGCTGCGCGCCATCGGCGTGACCTCGGCCAAGCGCCTGCCTGGCATCGACGTGCCCGCCGTGGCGGAAACCTATCCGGGCTACGAGGCCATCGGCTGGTTCCAGATCATCGTGCCGGCCGGCACGCCGCAGGCCGTGATCGACCGCATCAACGCCGACGTGAACCGCATCACCGCCACGCCCGAGGTCAGCACCCGCCTCAATGAAATGGGCGTCTATCCGCGACAGGACAGCGTGGCCGCCGCGCGAAGCTTCTTCGACGAGCAGCAGAAAGCCATGAAGCGCCTCGTCGCGGACCTGGGCATCCAGGCCCAGTAATCCCCAGCCTTCGCAGCGTCAAGGCCCCGGACCGCCGGGGTCCGGACCCTGCACACTTTTTTTCAACCGGAGACCCTTCATGACACAACGCAAAAAAGCCCTCGTCACCGGCGGCGGCACCGGCATCGGCCGCAGCGCCGTGCTGACCCTGGCCCGCGCCGGGTTTGACGTCGCCATCAACTACGCATCGAGCGCCAAAGCCGCGCAGGCCGTGGCCGCCGAAGCCCAGGCCCTGGGCGCGCAAACCCTGCTGCTGCAGTGCGACGTGAGCGACGACGCGGCCGTGCGCCAGATGCTCGCCCAGGTGGGCGAAGCCTTCGGCCACCTCGATACCCTGATCAACAACGCCGGCACCACCGCGACCTGGAAGGTCAAGGACCTGGACAGCCTGGACATGGACGCCTGGGACCGCACCTTCGCGGTCAACGTGCGCGGCAACTTCCAGGTGACGCGCGCGGCGGTGGAGCTGCTGCGCAAGAGCAAGGAGAGCGGCGGCGAGCCCTGCATCGTCAACACCGCCAGCATCGTGGGCCTGCGCCCCGGCCCGCAGCCGCCACCGTACGCTGCCAGCAAGGCCGCCGTGGTGAGCCTGACCAAGATGATGGCCTGGAACCTGGGGCCGGACATCCGCGTGAACGCCGTCGCCCCGGGCTGGATGGAAGGCGACTGGATGGAACGCATGCTGGGCGACAAGTACGACGCGCTCATGGGCGCGCGCGCCAAGGCCACGCCGCTCAAGCGCTGCGTCACGGCCGACGACGTGGCCGAGGTGATGCTGAACCTGATCACCGGCATGCGCTTCGTCACGGGAGAAGTGGTCGTCATCGACGGCGGCTTCACGAGTTCCACGTAACACCCACGCAGCGCTGCGCGCGCCCCCCTTCAAGGGAGCGGCACTGGCCGTCCGGCAAAGCCGGCCCGGCGGTGCCCTGGACGTTGCCGCCGGCCAGACCGATTGCATTCATCGATTTTCAGGAGACTTCCATGCTTGAAGGATTCGTTCCCTTCCCCCCTGAGTTCGCCGCGCGCTACCGCGCCCAGGGCTACTGGCAAGACCGGTCGCTGGCGCAAGAGTTCGACGCCGTGTTCCAGCGCTACGCGGACCGCATCGCGCTGATTGACGGCGACGTGACGTTCACCTACGCCGAACTGGACCGCGTGAGCAGCAACCTTGCGCTCAACCTTCTGGAACTCGGCCTGCAGCCGCTGGACCGCGTGGTGCCCACGCTGCCCAACGTGCACGAGTTCGTGGTGCTGTACTTCGCGCTGCAGAAGATCGGCTGCATCCCGATCGCGGCCCTGGTCACGCACCGCTACGCCGAGATCAGCCAGTTCGTTCAACTGTCGGGCGCGACCACCGCGGTCTACCCCGACAGGGCGGGTGACTTCGCCTTCGCGCCGGTCATCAGCCGTGTGCAGGCCGAGAACCCGTCGCTGAAGTTCCGCATCGTGCTCGGCGAAGCCGGCGCGGGTGAAGTCTCGCTGCGCGAACTGATCCGCAAGCCCGCGACGCTGCCCGCCTCGCGCCTGAGCGAGATCCAGATCGACCCGACCGACCCCTGCATCTTCCAGCTCTCGGGCGGCACCACGGGTATCCCCAAGCTCATTCCGCGCACCAACAACGACTACGCCTACAACTCCAAGGTGGCGGCCGAGGTCTGCGAGATCACGCCCGACTCGGTGCTGCTGCTGGTGCTGCCCATCGCGCACAACCTGCCGCTGGCCTGCCCGGGCATCCAGGGCTTTCTGTTCAAGGGCGCCAAGGTGGTCCTGCACGGCAACACCAAGCCGGTGGAGATGTTCGCGTTGATCGAGAAGCACCAGGTCACGCACCTGAAGGTGGTGCCAGCGCTGCTGATTCGGCTGATCAACGACCCCGCGGTGGAGAACTACAACCTGTCGAGCCTGAAGCTGATCCAGAGCGGCGGCCAGCGCATGCAGCCCGAGGTGCGCGCGAAGACGCGCGCGCTGATCCCCGGCGTGTTCGTGCAGGAGAACTTCGGCATGTCCGAAGGCACGCTGATGTTCGTGCGCGCCAGCGACCCGGAAGAAGTGAAGCTCGAAACCTGCGGCCGCCCGGTCTGCCCGGACGACGAGGTGCTGCTGCTCGACGATGACGGCCGCGAGGTGCCCGATGGCGAGGTGGGCGAGTTCACGGTGCGCGGCCCCTACACGCTGCGCGGCTACTACGGCGTGCCCGAGTACAACGCGCGCCAGTTCACGCCCGAGGGCTTCTACCGCTCCGGCGACCTGATGCGCAAGCATCCCAGCGGCAACTACATCGTCGAGGGTCGCAAGAAGGACCTGATCAACCGCGGCGGCGAAAAGATCAGCGCCGAAGAGGTGGAGAACCTGATCCTCATGCACCCTGCCGTGCAGAACGTGGCCTGCGTACCCATGCCCGACGCGGCCATGGGCGAAAAGATGTGCGCCTTCGTGATCCTCAAGGCCGGCCAGACGCTGCACCTGAAGGAACTGGTGGGCTTCCTGCTGACCAAGGAAATCGCCAAGTTCAAGCTGCCCGAGCGGCTGGAGGTCTTGTCCGACTTCCCGGTCTCCACCTTCGGCAAGGTCTCCAAGAAGGCCCTGGGCGAACTGGTCGCCCGCAAGCTGCAGGACGAACAGGCCGCCGCCGCTGCCCACTGAACCCATTCAAGAAGAGACACACCATGCGCATCATCGACCTGCACTGCTACCCCGGCACCCCCACCTGGATCGAATCACAAGGGCCCTACCCGGCCGAACTGGCCCGCTACTGGAAGCGCGACTGGGTGGGCAAGAGCGAAGCGGACGTGATCGCCGAGTTCACCGGCGCGGGCGTCGAGGCCTGCCTCGTCGCGCTGGACCTGGAGACCACCGTGGCCGCCCCGCCCTGCACCAACGAGTACGTGCACGGCATGTGGAAGCGGAACCCACAGCGCGTGATCCAGTGCTGGGGCGCGGTGGAGCCGGCCAAGGGCGAGATCGCCATGATCCAGGCCCGCAAGGCGATCAAGGAGCTGGGCTTCATCGGCTTCCACTTCCACCCCATCATGCAGCACTTCGCCGTGAGCGACCGGCGCTACTACCCGCTGTTCGAAGAGATCAACGCGATGGGCGCGGCGGTGATGGTGGACGTGGGCACCACCGGCATGGGCGCCGGCATGCCCGGTGGCAACGGCGCCCTGGTGCGCCACGCCCACCCGGAGCACATCGACCAGTTGGCCGCTGACTTCCCTCAGCTGAAGATCATCATGGCCCACCCCGGCTGGCCCTGGGTCGACGAGACCACGGCCGTCGCGCTGCACAAGGGCAATGTGTACTGGGAGATGTCGGGCTGGGCACCCAAGCACTTCCCGGGCAACCTCAAGGTCGACATCCGCGGCCGGCTGCAGGACAAGATCATGTTCGGCAGCGACTACCCCAGCCTGCCCTACGAACGCATCCTGCGCGAGTGGGACGAGCTGGGCTACAAGCCCGATGTGATGGAGAAGATCATGCACGGCAACGCCGAGCGCGTGCTGGGTCTGTGAGCGCGAACAGAGGACCCTCCCGACCATGAACAAGCTGCTGCGCACCGCGACCCTGGCCATGTCCTTTTCCACCCTGCTGACCGCCTGTGGCGGTGGCGACAGACCCGCCCCCTACAACGCCGCGCAAGACCTGGTGACCGTGAGCGGTGGCACCGTGCGGGCCGCGGCGGACTCCACCGCCGGTCTGCGGGTGTTCCGCGGCCTGCCCTTTGCGGCCCCGCCGGTGGGGACCTTGCGCTGGCGGGCGCCGCAACCGGTCGTGCCCTGGAGCGGCGTGCGCAGCGGCGACAGCTTCTCCTCCGCCTGCGTCATGGGCGACCGCCCCCCCGGCCGGCCAGGTTCCATCCTGTTCCAGCAGACCGAAGCCCAGAGCGAGGACTGCCTGTACCTCAACGTCTGGACCGGTGCACCCGCCGGCAGTGGCGAGCGGCGCCCGGTCATGGTGCTGCTGCACGGCGGCGCCTACCAGCTGGGTGCCGGGTCACAGCCCAACTACAACGGCCGCGGGCTGGCCAGCAAGGGTGCGGTGGTGGTCACGCTGAACTACCGCCTGGGCCCGCTGGGCTTCCTCGCCCACCCGGCGCTGAGCGCCGAATCGGCCGACGGCAGCTCGGGCAACTACGCGCTCAAGGACGCCATCGCCGCGCTGCAATGGGTCCGGAACAACATCGCGCAACTCGGCGGCGACCCGGCCAACGTCACGCTCTACAGCGAGTCTGCCGGCTCGGGCCTGGCCAGCGTGCTGCTGGCCTCGCCCCCGGCAGCGGGGCTGTTCCACAAGGTCGTGATGGGCAGCCTGGCCGCCCTGCCCGCGGGCACGCCCAACACCACCCTGGCCCAGGCCGAGACCGCCGGCCAGACGTTTGCCAGCAACCTGGGCGCCGCCGACCTGGACGCACTGCGTGCACTGCCCGCCCAGACCCTGATGGCCGGTGCCGGCTCGGTGATCGGCCCCATCGTGGACGGCACCGTGCTGGCTGACCAACTGGACCGGCTCTACGCCGCCGGCCAGACCCACGACGTGCCGCTGCTGCTGGGCTGGAACGCCGATGAGGGCACGCCCTACCCGCCCTTCGCCACCACGCTGGCGGCCTACAACAGCACGGTCGACGCGCGCTATGGCAGCCTGGCCGCCGACTTCCGGGCGGTCTACCCGGTGGCCTCGGACGCCGACGTACTGGCCATGGCCTACGCCCCCATGCGCGACAACCTGTTCGCCTGGCAGCCCTGGACGGTGGCCCGCGCCCACGCGGCGCAGAACCGCTCGGCCACCTACCTGTACTTCTTCACCCGCCGACCGCCCTACTACCCGGACCAGAACTTCAACGGCCAGAGCTCGCCAGACAAGTTCGGCGCCTACCACTCGCTGGAGCAGGTGTACCTGTACAACAACCTGGACGTGAGCGCGCCGGCCCGGCCGTACACCGAGGTGGACCGGCAACTCGCCGACATGGCCTCCAGCTACCTCGTCAACTTCGCTCGCAGCGGCAACCCCAACGGAACCGGCCTGCCGGTCTGGCCGCGCTTTGTGGACGACAGCAGCCCGGCCATGGAACTGGGCGACACCGTCGCACCGGTGGCCGTACCGTTCCGACCGGCGCTGGCCTTCTGGGACCGCTTCTACACGCAGGGACTGGGCCGCCCCCTGCCGTTCTGACCCTTTCACGAGAATCCTCATGCTCAATGCCTTTCTTTGCGACGGCGTGCGAACGCCGATCGGCCGCTACGGCGGCGCCCTCTCCGGTGTGCGCACCGACGACCTGGGCGCCATCCCCATCCGCGCCCTGATGGCCCGACACCCGGGGTTGGACCCGGCGCTGATCGACGAACTGGTCTACGGCTGCGTCAACCAGGCCGGTGAAGACAACCGCAACGTGGCGCGCATGAGCGCGCTGCTGGCCGGCCTGCCGGTGGAGGTGCCGGCGGTCACGGTCAACCGGCTCTGCGGCTCGGGCCTGGAAGCCGTGGCGCAGGCGGCGCGCGCGCTGCACGCCGGCCAGGCGCAACTGGCCATCGCCGGTGGTGTGGAGAGCATGAGCCGCGCGCCGCTGGTCATGCCCAAGCCCACGGCTGCGTTCTCGCGCCACGCCGAGGTCCACGACTCCACCATCGGCTGGCGCTTCGTCAACCCGCGCATGGACGAGCTACACGGCACCGACGCCATGGGCGAGACGGCCGAAAACGTGGCGCGCGAACACAGCATCTCGCGCGCCGACCAGGACGCGTTTGCGCTGCGCAGCCAGCAGCGCGCGGCCGCTGCCATGCGCTCGGGGGTGCTCGCTGGGGAAATCACGCCGGTCGACGTGCCGGGCCGCAAAGGCGCGGTCACGCAGGTCACCGAAGACGAGCATCCGCGCGCCGACACCACGGGCGAGAGCCTGGCCGCGCTCAAGCCCGCTTTCCGCCAGGACGGCAGCGTGACCGCCGGCAACTCGTCGGGCGTGAACGATGGCGCGGCGGCGCTGCTGCTGGCCAGCGAAGCGGCGGTGGCGCGCCACGGCCTGCGCCCGCTGGCGCGCATCGTCGGCTACGCCAGCGCCGGCATCGCGCCGCGCGTCATGGGCTTCGGACCGGTGCCCGCGGTGCACAAGCTGCTGGCGCAGACCGGTCTGCGCGTGAGCGATTTCGACGTGATCGAACTCAACGAAGCCTTCGCTGCGCAGGGCCTTGCCGTCACCCGCGCGCTGGGTATTCCCGACGACGCGCCACACGTCAACCCCCACGGCGGCGCCATCGCTTTCGGCCACCCGCTGGGCATGAGCGGCGCGCGCCTGGTGCTCACCGCCGCGCGACAGTTGCAGCGCACGGGCGGCCGATACGCGCTTATCACCATGTGCGTGGGCGTGGGCCAGGGCGTGGCGATGGCCATTGAACATGTGGGAGACAACGCATGACAGCCCCTCTGCTCATCACCCGCCACGGCCACGTGGCGCTGGTCATGCTCAACCGCCCCGACACGCGCAACGCGCTCAGCGGCGAAGAGATGTTCGCGGCCTTCGAGTCGCTTGTGGACGACCTCAACGCCGACCTGTCGGTGCGCGCCGCCGTGCTGACCGGCGCGGGCACCGCCTTCTGCTCCGGCGGGAATGTGGCCGAGATGCGCGACCGCACCGGCATGTTCGCGGGTTCGCCCGAGGAGATCACCGAACGCTACCGCCAGGGCATCCAGCGCATTCCGCGCGCGCTGGCCCGGCTGCAGGTGCCGCTGATCGCGGCGGTCAACGGCCCGGCCATCGGCGCCGGCAACGACCTGGCCTGCATGTGCGACCTGCGCATCGCCTCGACCACCGCACGCTTTGCCGAGAGCTTCGTCAAGGTCGGCATCATCCCCGGCGACGGCGGCTGCTGGCTGCTGCCGCGCGTGGTCGGCCACGCCAAGGCGGCCGAGCTGGCGCTGACGGGCGACACCATCGCCGCCGACGAAGCCCAACGCATTGGCCTGGTTTCGCGTGTGGTCGGGCCCGACGAGCTGCTGCCCGAAGCCCTGGCCCTGGCCGGCCGCATCGCCGCCAACCCGCCGCAGGTGCTGCGCTGGACCAAGCAGCTGCTGCAGCAGGCCCGCACCGGCACGCTGGAAGAGGCGCTGGACGCCGCCGGCCGGCTGCAAGGTCTGGCGCACCACACGGCCGACCATGCCGAGGCGGTGGCTGCCTTCTTCGAGAAGCGCGCGCCGGTGTTCAGCGGGGGCGCCGTATGAGCGCCGTCGCCGACAGCCCGCTGCTGGAAGAACACCCCGCCGAGGGTGTGGTGCTGCTGCGCATCCACCGGCCCGAGGTGCTCAATGCGCTCAACCTCGCGCTGCGCCGCGCGCTGGCCGAGGCCTTCCGGCGCCTGGACGCCGACCCGGCCGTGCGCGTGGTGGTGCTGACCGGCGGCCCCAAAGCCTTCTGCGCCGGTGCCGACCTGGGCGAGTACGTGGACGCCAGCCCCATCGACCTGTTGCACCGCCGGCACGACCTGCTCTGGGGCGCGATCGCAGCGTGCAAAAAGCCGGTGATCGCGGCGGTGCGCGGCCACGCGCTGGGCGGCGGCTGCGAGCTGGCGCTGCATGCCGACCTGATCCTGGCCGGGCGCAGCGCGCGCTTCGGTCAGCCCGAGGTGAAGGTGGGCATCATGCCCGGCGGCGGTGCGACGCAGCGCCTGACACGCGCGCTGGGCAAACACGGCGCCATGAAGCTGCTGCTGCTCGGCGAGCCCATCGATGCCGACACCGCGCAACGCATCGGCCTGGTGTCCGAGGTGCTGGACGACGAGGCGGTGGAGCCGCGTGCGCTGGACCTGGCCCAGCAACTGTGCGAACTGCCCGCCGTGGCGCTGCGCCTGGTCAAGGAATCGGTGCTGATGGCGATGGAAACGCCGCTGTCCGCCGGACTGGAATTCGAGCGCAACGACTTCCAGACCGCGTATGCAAGCCCCGACAAACACGAGGGCATGCGGGCCCGACTGGACAAACGGCCAGCGCGCTTCAACCAGAACTGAGACGGAGGCGACCGCCCCGACTCAGAAAGTCTCTGTGTCGACTTCGCTGTTGGCCTGGGCGTTGTAGCGGTCGCCGTGCACCGTGTGCTGGTTGATCAGCGCGTTCAGGCGCGCGATCACGTCGGCCGACAGCGTCACGTTCACCGCACCGAGGTCGTCCATCAGGTGTTCGACGCTGGTGGTCCCGGGAATGGGCAGGATGTCCTGGCCCTGGTGCAGCAGCCACGCGATGGCGAGTTGCGAGGGTGTGCAACCCACCTCGGCCGCGATGGCGTTGTAGGCCGGCAGCAGGGCAGCGTTCTTCGCGTAGTGGTCCGGCGCAAAGCGCGGCATGCTGCGGCGGATGTCCTTGGCGTCGAAGGCGTTCACGTCCATCGGGGCGCACAGGAAGCCGCGCGCCACCGGGCTGAAGGCCACGAAGCTCACGCCCAGCTCGCGGCAGGCCTGCAGCACCGCGATCTCGGGGTTGCGCGTCCACAGCGAGTATTCGGTCTGCAGCGCGGCGATGGGGTGCACCGCGTGGGCCTTGCGCAGCGTGGCGGCCGACACTTCAGACAGACCAATGCTGCGGATCTTGCCGGCGCGCACCAGGTCGGCCAGCGCGCCCACGCTCTCTTCGATCGGCACCGCCTTGTCCCAGCGGTGCAGGTAATACAGGTCGATCACGTCGGTCTGCAGGCGGCGCAGCGCGTCTTCGCAGGTGGCCTTGATCGTATCGGGGCGGCCGTCGATCACGCGCACCTTCACGCCCTGGTCGTTGGGCACGCCCTGCATGCCGCACTTGCTGGCCAGGGTGAACCGGGAGCGGTGCTTTACCAGGTATTGGCCCACCAGCGTTTCGCTGGCGCCAAAACCGTAGAGTGCCGCGGTGTCGAAGTGGGTGACGCCGGCGTCCAGCGCGGTCAGCAACACGCGCTCGGCCTGCTGCTCGCTGACCGGTGCGCCGTAGGCGTGGCAGATGTTCATGCAGCCCAGGCCGATGGCCGAGACCTGGAAAGGGCCGAGTTGGCGTTGTTGCATCGTTGGTTTCCTCGTGGCACGCAAAAAGGGGTCAGAGCACATCACCGCTGCGCGGCGAGTGGTCCGACCCCATTTTGCTTTGGGTGAGCGTCAAG
>NZ_JBPCSJ010000346.1:0-3695 GCF_051007235.1 Hydrogenophaga sp.
GGCCCATCCGGTCGGCTTCCATCAATTCCAGCTGATCGCTCAAGACGGCGGCGCGCTCGCGCCCCCGCCGTGCGGCTGCCGCGGCCGCGGCATCCCCGGTGTCGGCCGCGCCCGCCCGTCCGCCCGGGGCCGGGCTGCACGCCTTGTCGGTCAACAAGCCCATCGTGCTCGGCGCTTCCACCGGCGGCACGCAGGCGATCGAGTCGGTGCTCACCGCGCTGCCCGGCGACAGCCCCGGCATCGCCGTGGTGCTGCACATGCCCGAGAAATTCACCGCCATGTACGCGCAGCGGCTCGATGGCCTGTGCGCCATGAACGTGCGCGAAGCGCGCGACGGCGACCGGCTGGAGCGTGGCCTGGTGCTGATCGCACCCGGTGGCCGCCACATGCAGCTGCGCAAGGCCGCGGGCCAGTATTTCGCCGTGGTGGCCGACGGCCCGCCGGTGAACCGCCACAAGCCGTCGGTAGACGTGCTGTTCCGCTCGGCTGCCGACTGCGCCGGCCGTGACACGCTGGCCATCATCCTCACCGGCATGGGCGACGACGGCGCGCGCGGCATGAAGGCCTTGCACGACCAGGGTGCGCGCACGGTGGCGCAGGACGAGGCCAGCTGTGTGGTCTATGGCATGCCCAAGGAGGCGGTGGCCCTGGGCGCGGTGGACGATGTGCTGCCGCTGAACCATGTGGCGCGGGCGATCACGGCCTTCGACGCGCGGGGCTGAGGCCCCCCATCCCCGCTCCAGCGCCAGACGCGTCCGGCCCGCGTTGCCGGGGTGCCGCCTGGCCGCGTTGAGCAGGCCCGCCCATGACGTCGCATCGACGGCCTTGATCGCTGCGCCGATGCCGGTGCTGTTGTCCACCGCCGACTTCGTGTGCGGGCGCAGGGCGCGGTAGGCGTCCGGGCACATCGATTGCTTGAGGGGTGCCATGACCCTCGACGACCCTGCCCAGCTCAGCCGCTCGCCCGCGGTCGGGTCGTGGCGCGATCCGGTGGCGCTGCTCCTGGCCTCCACCGGCGAGGGCATCTATGGGGTGGACCTGGACGGGGCCTGCGTGTTCATCAACCCGGCCGGTGCGCGCCTGATCGGCTACGAGCCGCGCGAGTTGATCGGGCGCAACATGCACGAGCTCACCCACCACGCCCGTCCTGACGGCTCGGCCTACCCCGAGGCCGAGTGTCCGATCTTCAACGCCTTCCGCCGCGGGCTGCCCTGCCGCATCGACAGCGAGGTGTTCTGGCGCCGCGACGGCTCGTGCTTTCCGGTGGAGTACTCCAGCCACCCGGTGATCGAAGACGACCAGGTGCGCGGCGCGGTGGTGACCTTTGTCGACATCACCGAGCGCCGGCGCGCCGCCGACGCGCTGCAGCGCGCCAAGGACCAGCTGGAGGTGCGTGTGGGTGAGCGCACGCTCGCGCTGGCCACCGCCCTGAAACAGGTGCGCGAGCTGGCGGCCTGGTCGGAAACCGTGCGCGAAGAGGAGCGCACCCGCATCGCCCGCGAGGTGCACGACGAGCTGGGCAGCCTGCTGGTGGCGCTCAAGATGGACGTCAACTGGATGGACAGGCGACTGTCCGAACAGCACCAGCGCAGCCCCGAAGACGCGGGCGACATGCGCACCCGCATGCGCTGCAAGTGCCAGAACATGAGCCGCCTGATCGAAAGCGCGGTCGACAACGTGGGCCGCATCATCACCGACCTGCGCCCCAGCATCCTGGACCACCAGGGTCTGTGGGCCGCACTGGAATGGCAGGCGCAAGAGTTCGTGGCCTCGGCCGAGCTGGCACTGGACTGGTGCATGGACATGGACCCGGACGACCCCTGGCCCGAACCGCCCGAACCGATGGCCATGGCGGTGTTCCGCATCTTCCAGGAGATGCTGAGCAACGTGGGCCGCCACGCGCAGGCCCGCCACTTGCGGGTGGTGATCGCGGTGGCCGCGGGCGAGCTGACGCTCACGGTGGAGGACGACGGCGTGGGCGCGCCGGCGCAGGCCTTCGAGGCCGGTGACGCCTACGGCGTGATGGGCATGCGCGAGCGGGCGCGCCACTTCGGCGGCCAGATTCATATCCGCAGCCCGCCCGGCGAGGGCACGCAGATGCGCCTGCAACTCGGTCTCGCCGGACAGGGTCACTCATGAACGGCATGGAAACGGCAACCCTGCGCGTGCTCATCGGCGACGACCACCGCATCGTGCGCGAAGGCCTCAAGCAGGTGCTGGCCGACGCGCCCGACGTGCAGGTGGTGGCCGAGGCGCAGACCGGCCCCGAGGTGCTGCAGCAGGTGGCGGACCTCCAGGGTCGCGACGGGCTCGACCTGGTGCTGCTCGACATCGCCCTGCCCGGCATGGACGGGCTGGACGTGCTGCAGACCCTCAAGCGCGAGCACCCCAGGCTGCCGGTGCTCATGCTCAGCACTTACCCCGAGAAACAGTACGCGGTGCGCTGCATCAAGCTCGGCGCCAGCGGCTACCTGAACAAAAGCGCCGACCCCGACGACATGCTGGCCGCGGCGCGCAAGGTGGCCGCAGGGGGCGTGTTCCTCACGCCCAGCACGGCCGAGGCGCTGGTCGCCGCCGTGGGCCAGCGCAGCGCGCAGGCCGGGCCCGAAGCGCTCTCGCACCGCGAGCACCAGGTCTACCGCCTGCTCACCCAGGGCCTCACGGTGAGCGAAATTGGTGCGCAGCTCGGGCTGGCGCCCAACACCGTGAGCACCTACCGGGTGCGCATCCTGGAAAAGACCGGCACCAAGAACGACGTGGAGCTGGCGCTGTACGCCCAGCGGCACGCGCAAGGCCGCGCGGGCGGCTGACAGCGCGCCGGCGCGACCGCATTTGTAGGGCTGGCCCTACAGCGCATCGTGCGGGCGTGCGCGAAATGCACGTCGGCGGTCTGGCGGGCACGCAACTGGCCCGCCGCTTGCAAAGACAGCCCATCTTCCACTGCCGAGGTGTGCCATGTCCGAATTCTTCGACCCCTACAACGCCGACCGACAGCTGATGATGAAGTGCAGCTGCGGGCGCGACCACACGCTGGCCGACCACCACGCCGAGACGGTGGCCGACGCAGCCGCGCGCGAACTGCGCGCGCGCAGCGAAACCGCCGAGTTCGAGGCCTACAGCAACGAGTTCATCGAAGCGTCGCTGGTCAAGGCCATCTTTCCCCACGACCAAGAGCGCCGCATGTTCCTGCGCGCGGTGGGCAAGGGCACGGCCATGGCCGCCATCGCCAGCGTGCTGCCGGTGACCAGCCTGCAGGCCATGGCGCAGGACAAAGGTCCGCTGGAAAAGACCGACCTGAAGATCGGCTTCATCCCCATCACCTGCGCCACACCGCTGATCATGGCCCACCCGCTGGGCTTCTACAGCAAGCAGGGCCTCAACGTCACGGTCACCAAGACCGCGGGCTGGGCGCTGGTGCGCGACAAGATGATCAACAAGGAGTACGACGCGTCGCACTTCCTCTCGCCCATGCCGCTGGCCATCAGCATGGGGCTGGGCAGCAACGCCACGCCCATGAACGTGGCCACCATCCAGAACATCAACGGCCAGGCCATCACGCTGGCGCTCAAGCACAAGGACAACCGCGACCCGAAGAACTGGAAGGGCTTCAAGTTCGGCATCCCGTTCGACTACTCGATCCACAACTTCCTGCTGCGCTACTACCTGGCCGAAAACGGCCTGAACCCCGACACCGA
>NZ_JBPCSJ010000347.1:0-7347 GCF_051007235.1 Hydrogenophaga sp.
ATGCCGTACTCGCCCGAATCCAGGTAGGCCTTGAAGTACCAGCCCACGTCCGGGTCGCCGTAGGGCACGATCATGCCGCCCAGCGTGCCCTCGTACAGCACCTTGCGCTTGGTGCCCTTGTCGTTGTAGGTCACGGTCGACAGCGTCAGGCCGGTGCGCGAATTCAGGCCGATGTGGAAGTCCCAGTTGCGCCAGTTCAGCGTGTTGCCGGTGATGGTGTAGTTCTTGCCCTCGGGCTCGGTGATGTGCAGCGGCTTGTGCGGCTTCGCGCGCGCACCGGCGCTGCCGTCGTAGGGCGTGGCCTTCATCGGCACCGGGATCACGCCCGCGTCCTCGATCTTGATGACCTTCTTCTGCTCCAGGTCCACCACCGCCACCAGGTTCTCGATCGGGTGCGCCCAGTAGTTGTTGTCGCCCACGTCCAGGTAGCTCACCACCTTGAGCAGGCGCTGCTCCTGCTTCAGCCCGTCCTTGCCGTCAAAGTAGCCCACGGTCAGCGGCGTGGCCACCACCTTCTTCACGTCGTTGATGCCGCGCAGCTTCAGCGCCTGGGCGTACTCCGGGCTGGCCTCGATGGCCGCCTGCACACCGGCGAAGTCGTCGATCAGCACCATGCCGTGCGCGCCCTCCACCGGCTGCCACTGCAGCACCTTCTTGCTCGCCAGGTCCACCGTGCCCTCGATCAGCTTGCGCCCGTCCAGGATCACGAACGACGCCTGTCGCGGCGCCTGCACCGGCTTGCCCTCCAGCGCGTGCGCCCACACCTGGTCTTTGGGCGGCGCCTTGAGCACGATCTCGGTGAAGCGGTACCCCGGCTTGAACTGCCCCGAGGCCTTGAGCGCGTCCAGCGTGGTCTTGATCTCGTCCGCCGTCAGCGGGTTCAGCGGGTTGGGCTTGCGCTCCACCACAAAGGTCTTGTCCAGACCCGACTGCAGCACCTGCTGGAAGAAGTCGTGCGACACATACGGCTGGCCTTTGCGCATCACCACCGGCACGGACAGGCGCAGCGGCGCGCCATTGACTTGCGCCGTGCTGGCTCCGGGCTTGACGCGCACCAGCGTGCTGTTGCGCGAGACGGTGAACAGCTGGGCAAAGCTGTCCCATTGCACGGTGGCGTTGGCGTCCTGGGCGGCTTTTTTCAGCGGCACCATCTGCGCGGCACCGCCATGGGCCAGGGCCTGCGGGGCCCACAGCGCGGCGGTGGCCAGGGCGACGGCACTCAGTGCCAGGGGAAGGGGGCGGGTGTTCATGCGGGGCTCCTTGTTGGGGCAGGGTCTGTCAGGCCTCGCACCTTAGGTCCGTTGCGCACCTCGGGGTTATCCGCATTTGGCAAATCTGCGCCGGCCCCAACAATGGCGCACAACTTGCATCGGTGCCGGCATGAACTTCGACCACTCCCACAAACGCACGCACGACGCCGACGAACAGGCCGCCAGCGTGCACGACTGGGACCAGCGCGACGAACAGCTCTCGGCCGGCCGCTTCGACGGCGTGGTCGACGAACTGCGCGTCGGTCCGGTGCAGGTGTTTGCCGAGCACGCCAACCAGACCGTCATGCAGGCCGGCCACCTCAGCCCCGACCGCCTGTCCATCGCGCTGGTGCGCGCCACCGGTGCCCCTGGCTGGTACTGCGGCCACCGCCTGACCGGCGAACACCTCATCGGCATCTCGGCCCAGGGCGACTTCGATCTGGTTGCCAGCGCCGGCATGCAGATCCTGGCGCTGTCGGTGGACGCCCAGGCCCTGCGCACCCTCGCCGTCCAGCTCGACGGCGCCGACACGCTGGTGCCCGACGTGCCCACCGTGCTGAAGCCGCCGCCAGACACGCTGGACCAGCTGCGCGGCCTGCTGAGCACCGCCCTGTCGCTGGGGCAGGACGGCACCGCGGCCGGCACCCACGCCGCCGCGCGCCGCATGCTGGTGCTCTCGCTGTGCGAGGCGCTGCTCGGCTGCCTCGGCAACGGCACGGCCACCAGCGCGCTGCCCGCCAGCGCCGCCAGCCGCCGGCGCATCGTGGCGCGGTCGCGCCAGTACATGCAGGACCACGCGCATGAAGTCATCGCCGTGCCCGACCTCTGCCAGGCCATCGGCACCTCGCGCCGCGCGCTGCAGTACGCGTTCGAAGAGGTCATGCAGATCAGCCCCGTCACCTACCTGCGCACCATGCGCCTGAACCGTGTGCGCAGCGAACTGCGGCAGTGCTCCGCCAGCACCGTGGGCGACGTCGCCGCGCGCTGGGGCTTCTGGCACCCCTCGCGCTTTGCCTGCGAATACAAGGCCCTGTTCGGCGAATCGCCGTCGGCCACGCGCGCGGCCAGCGTGTGCGCGGCCTGAGGCGGCTCCATGTCATCAGTGCCCGCGTCCTTGCCCGTTGTCCTGGGCGACTGGTTCAGCTTCCGTTCCCTCGGTAACGGCCTCACGCTCATCACCGAACCCCACGTCGTCCCGCTGCTTCGCTGCAACATCTGGCACATCCGCGGCCGAGACATCGATTTGGTGGTCGACACCGGCCTGGGCGTGAGCAGCCTCTACCAGGCCTCGCGCCACCTGTTCGGCCAGCGCGTCGCTGCGCTCGCCACCCACGTGCACCTGGACCATGTGGGCGGCCACCACGAATTCGCCGACTGCTGGTGCCACCGGCTCGAAGCGCCCGGCCTGCGCGGCGCCGACCCCGCCTTCACGCTGGGCGACATCGACCTGCGCGCGCTGGACTTTGCCGCGCCTGGCTACGAAACCGGTGGCCCCGCGCTCACCGCGCTGCCTGCGCCCGACTACGACCTCTCCACCTGGGACATCCAGCAAGCCACCGTCACGCGCGAACTCGAAGACGGCGACGTCATCGACCTCGGCAACCGCCATTTCGAAGTGCTGCACCTGCCCGGCCACTCGCCCGGCAGCATCGGCCTGTGGGAGGCGAAGACCGGCACATTGTTCTCGGGCGACGCGGTGTACGACGGGCCGCTGCTCGACGCCCTGCCGCACTCCGACCGCGCGGCCTACGCCCGCACCATGGAACGCCTGCTCAGCCTGCCGGTGCACGTGGTGCACGCCGGCCACGACCCGAGCTTCGGCCGCGAGCGGCTGCGCGAACTGGTGCGCGCCTACCTGGACCAGACCACCGCGTGAGGGCATCGGGTGCTGCCCGCGCCGTGCGGAATGGGTCCGGCCTTGCCCCAAGCCTGCTAGCCTGCGCCACATGCCTGCCACCCCACTCCTGCTCGACCGCGACGGCGGCGTCCTCACGCTGACGCTCAACCGCCCCGACAAACTCAACACCATTCACAACCCGCTGGCTGAAGCCCTGCTCGACGCGCTGCGGTTGGCCGCCACCGACCCCGCCGTGCGCGCCATCCGCCTGCGCGGCCAGGGCCGGGCCTTCTGCGCCGGCCGCGACGTGAGCGCCCCGCCCACCGACCGCGACCTCGAACTCGTGCAGGCCGTCTCGCGCGCCATCGTCACGCACCGCTGCCCGGTGGTGGCCGCCGTGCACGGCTGGACGGTCGGCGCCGGCTTCGAATGGATGATGAACGCCGATACCGTGTTCGCCGCCACCGACACCCGCTTCAAGCTGCCCGAAGCCAGCCTCGGCGTCTTCGTCACGGGGGGCCTTGTGGCCACCCTGCCCGCGGCCATCGGCCCCATGCGGGCCAAGGCGCTCACCCTGCTGGGCGACGCCTTCGACGCGCAGCAGGCCCTGGCCTGGGGCCTGGTCTACCGCTGCGTGCCGGTGGACGAACTCGACGCCGTGTCGCTCGCCGCCGCGCGGCAGATCGCGGCGCTGGCACCCGAGGTGGCGAGCGCGTTCAAACGCGTGCTCAACCAGATCGGGCTGGACGGTTTTGATCGCGCCATCGCAGCGGAGAACAACGTCCAGCGCAGCCTTGGCCGCGGTGCCTGATCAGGACCGCGCGTCCGGCACCGGCGTCAGCACCACCTGGCCGTCCTTCACCGGCAGCGTGTCACCCGGCTTGAAGTTGGTGCGCACCGTGGCCTCCTGGCCATTGAAGCGGTAGCGCACGTCGTAGCCCGCCAGCTGCTGCGACTTCAGCTGCACCGTCTTGCAGCGCTGCTCGGTGCGCGTGACCACGTCTTTCTGCTGCATGTTCTTTTGCACCTGGTTACCGGCGTAACCCCCGGCCACCGCGCCGGCCACCGTGGCCAGCGTGTTGCCGTCGCCGCGCCCGATGGTGCTGCCCAGCAGACCACCGGCCACCCCGCCCACCACCGTGCCGGCCACCCGGTTCGGGTCCTTCACGGGCGCCTGCTGGCTCACCTGCACGTTCTCGCAGCGCACCTGCGGCGTGCTCACGGTCTTCATGACCTCTTTCACCGCCACCACATCGGCCTGTGGCGGCTGCGCCAGCGTGCGGTAGCCCGACACGGCACCCGCGCCCAGCACCACCATGGCCAGGCCGCCCACGGCCATACCTTTGATCATCGACTTGTCCATCGCATTGCTCCTTGTTGATTCGTCAATCTAGTGCGGGCCCGCGCGGGTCTCGTGACAAAGCGTGTCCGAGCCAGGCGGGCCGCCGTTCAGCTC
Source organism: Hydrogenophaga sp. (assembly GCF_051007235.1). Taxonomy (GTDB): domain Bacteria; phylum Pseudomonadota; class Gammaproteobacteria; order Burkholderiales; family Burkholderiaceae_C; genus Hydrogenophaga. The sequence goes on from NZ_JBPCSJ010000347.1 coordinate 4,544, forward strand.
CGCGCCAGCGTGATCGCGCCTTTGGCCAGGTAGCGGTTCAGGTCCGACAGCGGCATGGCGGTCGCGCCATGCGCTTCGCCGTCGACCCAGCTCAGGGTGGCTTCGGACCGGCTCGTGGCGATCTCCACCGGGCCCTGGGGGATGCGCATCAGCGCCCCTTCGCCCGGGCGGAACTCCACTTTTCCGACGATCGTTGCGTGTTGTGCCATGGGGGACTCCTATCCATTGAGGTGAACCCCATTGTGGAAAAGGATGGTCCTGGCGCACATCGGCCAAGACGCGGTCCGGCCGTAGGACGGCACCTACAGCGCAGTGCCTGCCCGGGCGGTTTTCGGGGCGCAGGTCAGCGGTAGGCGTGCCGCTGCAACCGCAGAGCATCACGGTCGATGCTCGCGGCCAGCAACTCGCGGTCCGCCGCGCTCACGCCCAGAGCCGCAAAGTGCGCCTCCCAGCCATCGACCACCCGCGCCACCTCCTGCACCAGCTCAATCGCCCGTGCCCGCTTCAGGCCGAACTCGCTCAGCTCCGTCAGCGCGTTCTCCAGGCTGGATGCCGCGCCTTCGCGCCCCACCGCCATGGCCTGGTAGCCCAGGTTCTGCAGCGAAGGCACCACGTCGTAGGCCGGGGTCAGTGCCTGGTAGCCGTCGAACATCAGCCGCACGCTGTGGTTGCGTTCGTGGTCGTCGGTGTTGTCCATCAGGATGTTGAACACCATGCGCCGGAACAGCTCCTCGCGCATGGCGGCCTGCCGGTCGGGGTGGGCCAGCCGCAGCAGCACCGTGGCCAGTGCGCCGTAACTCTCGGGCAGGTGCGCGGCACGCAGCAGCGTGCGGGCCGACTGGCAATGCAGCCGGAACCCGTCCACCCGGTCAAAGCGTTCCACCGTCAGCGCGTGGCGCGCCCGGCCTTGGCGCGGTGGCAGCGGCAGCACGCCGGTGCTGGCCACGGTGATGCCAGCCTGCGCCGCCAGCGTCATCGTCGCGTGTTCCACCAGCGGCGTGTCCACCGCGTCGTCCAGCTCGGCAAACTTCACCACGCAGGGGCCGGCACCGGTCTGCAACAAGGCCTTGGGCCGCGCACCGCCCAGGCTCATGCCGGGCTGGATCAGGCGCTGCACATCGGGCGTGATGGGGGCCTGCGTCTGCACGTCTTCCACCGCGGCGCTCAGCTGCGCCAGATCGGCCAGCACCGGGTAAGGCCCGAAGCGGCGCGGGATGTACTGAGCGGCCGACACCGACACGCCCAGCGCACCAAAACGGTCGTCGCCCGCGAACAGCAGCATCTCCAGCACCGACAGCCGCGCCGGCCGCTCCACCTGCCGGATGATGCGTTCCCCCCAGCGGTCCGGCCGCGCATCGTCAATCGCGCCCGGCGCGTTGCCTTTCTCGTTGGCCGAAAACACCTGGCCCGCCACCAGCGGCAGGTCCTCGCTCAGCGGCAGCTGCCACCACGTGGCGTCGTAGGCAAAGGTCGCGCAGTCTGGCTGCAGCGCCGACAGCCCCAGTTCGCCCACCAGCGTGGGCGCCGCCGGGTTGACCAGGGCCCACAGGTACAGGCGGTCCTGCGGCACGTAGCTGGCGGGGGTGATGGTGGGCGGCGTCATGTCGGCTTCTTTCCGGGCGCTGCCATCAGCGACGACAGGCCGGCCGCCACCGCCCGGCCTGTGCCCGGCTCGCGTGCGGCGCTCGCACGGGGCGCCTCAGCCGCGGCCGCCCCGCGGGGTTTGCGCGGCTGGCGCACCCGGGCCACCTCGCGCTCCAGCGCCGCGTGGTCGTTCTCCGGCGCCACCAGGTCGGCCAGCCCCAGCGCCGGGTTGATCAGCCACAGGCACATCACATACGAAGCCATCGCCACCGAAGGGTCGCCGCGCTCGATGCGCGCCATGGTCGGCTGCGACACCCCCAGCTTGCGCGCCCACTGCGCCTGCGTCTCGCCGCGCCGCTTGCGCGCCACCACGATGTGCTGCGCCAGCCGTTCGATTTCCTGCCGGACGGCCTGCGGGTGGTCAACGGGGCTGATGTTCTGCGTTGGCATTCATAGAACTTGGTAAAACATCAAAAAACTAACATCTATGAATATTGTCGCTGTCTCAGCCGTTTTTCCCAAGCGGTTTGTCTGCCCGCTTGGCCCGCTTGGCCCGCTGGTCCCAGTCGCGCAGCGTCTGCAGCAGGCGGTTCTTCGCGTCGGTGTGGCGCTCGCCAAAGGTGCGGGTCATGCGCTCGTGCAGCGCCGCGTCCGGCGGCGGCGCGCCCACGGCCTTGAGCCGGTCCATCACCAGCATCACCACCTGGAAGCTGCCCGAATCCACCGCCAGCGTCAGCGGCGTCTGCCCGTCGGCCGCCGCGTCCAGCACATTGGCGCCGTGGTCCAGCATGTGCTGCACCACCCCCTGCTTGCCGGCCGCACAAGCCCAGTGCAGCGGCACCAGCCCGCCCTCCAGCCGCGCATTGAAGTCGGCGCCGGGCGCGAGGTGCTCCGCGGCCAGGGGCCAGCCGGAGGCTTTGATCATTTGCTGGTGCTTCCAGTCGGTCATGGGGGTGCTTGAAGATGGGGAGAGTTGCAAGGTTAAGCGATGCGATGCAAGGGGAGTCGGTGTTGGGTTCTTTGTTTCGAGGGGTATGTTCTGGGTTCAATCTTGAGCGAGTGCCAGATCAAACACCCGGAGGCCGTCACTGCGAGTGCCAAAGCCAGCAGAGATTCCTGGCTCTAACGTGTGACTTGTCTGTAGACTGCGGCCTGCGGGATTCGTCGTTAGTCAAATTTGACGCATAAGTTTCTTGACCAAAACTCCAATCAAGGGTGAA
>NZ_JBPCSJ010000348.1:0-3165 GCF_051007235.1 Hydrogenophaga sp.
CAGCAGGGTCGGGGTACCGCTGCGGGCCTGGACAAACACCTGACGTTCGCCCGGCGCCAGGCGTGCCACGGCGTAGTCGCCGCTGTCCAGGTGGGCAAACGCCTTGCCCGCCGTGCCCACGGCGGCGGTGACGCCACCCGCGGCGAACGATGGGACGCGGTAGACCAGCAACTCAGCCGACGCTCCTTCGGGCAGAGCGGGCAAAGGCTCCACGGGCACGGCGGCGCAAGCCCACAACGACGCAGCGGCCAGGACCGCCACCCACTTGAACCCGACAACGGACGATGACACGGAGATCTCCCTGAAACCCCTCACACGAGAGGCACAACGTGAACCGTTGGATATGAGGCGCAGACCGGTCAGACCACACCCCGCCGCGCCATCATGTCCGCACCCATTGCCTGCAGCGCCGCGCCGCGGATGACCGAGCGCGCCGCCGGATAGACCACGCCGTTCTCGTCCACCAGGTGCCGGCGGTACAGGGCGTCGTAGGCGTCGAAACGCTGCGGGTCGTCGGCCGAAAAACCGGGCCAGTGCTCACCGGCTTCCACCAGCCCCGACAGCGCCGAGCGCACCTGCGCCCACATCACCGCCATCTCGCGGTGGTCGTGCTGGAGGCGGATGACCACGGCCACCACGGCCGGGTCGCGCTGTGCGAGCAGCGCCGGGAACACGTGGCGTTCTTCGTCTTCGTGGTGGTGCGGACCGGCCTGGTCGAAGTAGCGCATCACGTCACGGGCGGCGTCGCGGGCCTGCGCATCAGCACCGTGCGTCTGCACGTGTTCGCGGATCTTGCCCAGCAGGCGCAGCATGCGTTCGACGCGTTCGTGGCAAGCGTCGAGCATCTCGAACGGAGCGTCGAAACCCACGCCGGGTGCGCTGTGGCCGGGCAGGCCGATCTGGACTTTGGTGCTGCTCATGCGGGATCTCCTGCACCCAACGCGTGGACGTAGTCGGCCACGGCCGGGCGGACACGCGCCGTGCCGTGCGACAGCGCGGTGCCGATGTTGACGAAGCACACGGCCTGCTCGCTCGCGCGCAGGCCAAAGAAACGGTGCAGCACGGCCGAGCGCACCGACTGCCCGGCGGTCAGCGCCGAGCCAAAACCCAAGGCCGTGGCCATGATCAGCACGTTCTGCGCCGCGGCGCCGGCCGAGACCAGGCGTTCGGCCAGACCGATGTCGGCGTCGCCTTTCTCGGCGTCCACCACCAGCAGGGCCAGGAAGGGCGAACGGAAGCCTTTCTCACGCGCCTTGGCCACCTCGTGCGGGGCGGCCTGCGGGTCGCGTTCAAGCAGGGCCTGGGCAAAGACCTCGGCCAGGGCGTCGCGCTGGTCGGCCGCCACGGTGATGAAGCGCCAGGGCAGCAGGCAACGGTGGTCGGGTGCACTGGCGGCGGCGGCCAGGATGGCCTGCAGCTGCGCGGCGTCGGGCCCGGGCCCGCCCAGCCGCCAGGGCAGCACGGTCTGGCGGGCGGCCAGCAGTTCGGTGGCCAGGCTGGCCCAGTCGGGTGTGGTGTCCATGGCGGACATTGTCAACCGGGCCGGCCATCGGGGCGCGGCCGGCCGAACCAGTCGAGCAGCCGGGTGCCCCAGACCAGCACGGTGCCGGCCCACAGCAGCGCCGCGGCCAGCAGCCAGCCACCGCCGGCCTGCGGCAGGGTGCCGGCGATGCGCAACAGCACGGCGGCCTGCAACACCCAGAACAGGGTCCACACGGTGGCGTCGGCCACCAGGGCGCGGCCGCTGTGGCCGCAGGCCACGCGCGTGACCATGGCCAGCAGGATGGAGCCCAGGAAACCCATGGTGAGCGCGTGCAGCGCACCCAGCCCCAGGGTGGGCACACCGCCCGCGGCCAGCAGCCATTGCGACGCACCCGAGAGCAGCAGCGACAGGCCGAACCACACGAAACCCACGTGCAGCATGGCCAGCAGGCGGACCTTGAGGCTTTGCACCAGGCCCCAGACCCAGGCCAGCCAGACCAGCACGCCGCCCAGGCCCAGTTCGAGCGCACCGCGCAGCAGGCGCCAGGCCGTGCCCTCGCCCCAGCCGGCGACCATCAGCCACACCGAGGCAATCTCCAGCACCACCGCGCCCAGCATGAGCCACAGCACCCAGAACGGGCGCCAAAGCTCGATCATGGGCAGCACGCCGGAGGTGAAAAACGGGATCATGCGGTGCGCCACGGCCACGTAGGTGGCGACGATGAAGCCCCACAGCGCGGTGTGCACCAGGGCCAGGGCCACCGGGCCGGCGTCCAGCCACACGGCCACGCCCAGGCCGGCGGTGCACACAGTGCCCAGCGTGCCGCCCACGGCCACCACGGTGGCGTGCACCCGGTCGGGCGCCGGGCTGCGCCACCACAGCTGCCAGAAGCGCCCGAACTGCAGGGCCAGCCCCAGGCTGGCGGTGAACGCGCCGGCCGCGGCCAGCGCCGTGTGGGTGTGCGCCCCGGCCAGCCACAGCAGCCAGCCCAGCACCTGCAGGGCCAGTGCGGGCGTGAGGGCGCGCGCCTCTGGCCCCGCCACGCCCAGCCATTTGGGCCCGGCGGTGAACAGGAAGCCGGCGAAGAACAGCGGCATGAAGCCCAGCACCATGACGGCGCCGTGGGTGAGCGTGGGCGAGACGGCATAGGACAGCCCGAGCCAGCCGGTGACGCGGTCGAGCTGCACCGCAGCCCACCAGACGCCCGAGGCCATGAGCAGCAGCACGCCGCTGAAAAAGGCCAGGCGGTGGGGCGCCAGCCACAGGCCCGCCCAGCGCCAGGCGCCGTCCGGGCCGGAGATGGTTGGCTGGGGTGTTTGGGGTGGCCGCGCAGGCACCGGCTTTATCTGAACAGTCATATGAAATGCATCTTTATAGCCCGAAAAAACCGCCTGCCGGTGGTGCCTGTGGGTGTGCGCACAAAGCGCAAGTCTCAGTCCTTTGGAATCAACGGGTTAGCGGTTGAGCTCGCGGCATAAGTTGCAAGCGAGTACACGCATAAGCTGCAAGTTTCGTCGTCCATGCACGCATAAGGCGCAAGTTTCTTAGCAGTGGTCTGGAGTGCCATTGACGTGGGTCACTGAATTGGTTTGTACCGTAAACGGGAGCAGAAGCCTCCGGTACCCATGAACCAAAAAAGGAAAGCCCCTCAGCTTTCACTGAGGGGCTTCATGGGCGGGGGC
>NZ_JBPCSJ010000349.1:0-3660 GCF_051007235.1 Hydrogenophaga sp.
GTCCACCGCCAGGCCGCGGCGGTCCTGCACCGGGTCCAGGCTTTCGTCCACCGCTTCCCAGCCGAACACCTGGGTGCCCGCCTTCAGCCAGGCCTGCTTTTGCTGACCCACCACGCGGCGCAGCACGAAGCCGCTGCTCTCGATCCTGGCCGGGTCCAGGCGCGGCTGGCCGGGCTGGTCGCAGAAGGCTTCCATGACCACCAGGTTGAACACCCGCTGGACAGGCAAGAACAGGCGGGGTACGCCCTGCTGGCGCGCCGGCGTGCGGGCCCGCAGGGCGGCGTGGGCGGACGGGTCGCCCAGGTCGGCCACCAGGCCTTCGACAAAGTCCTGGTCGCGCCGCTCCACGATCAGCGGCGCCTCCGCCGGCTGCTGCGGCCCGGCGCGCAGCCCGCTGAGCTGCACGGGGTGGGCCGTGCCGTGGGCCAGCGCCCTGGGCGAGCGCAGAGCCAGCGGGCGTGGCGGGCGCTGGGGTGCGGGCTGGAGCGTGCTGGTGGTCATGCGGTCCTCACCAGATGTTGCCCGCGCCGGGGGTGTACGACGTGGACACCACCGCGTTGCTGATCAGCGTGTCGCACTTGACCACGCCCGAAAAATTCGACATCGCCGCGTCCACCTTGACCATCGCGGCGCTGACCTCCACCTGCGCGGCCTGCACCTTCACGGTGGCCGCGGCCTGCACGGTGACGCCGGCCGGTTCGAGCGTGACGGTGTTGCCGGCGCATTCGATGGTGACCTTGCCGCCGGCCTCGTCGGTCATGGTCAGCCGCACGCCGCCAGGGGTGGTGCATTCGACGGTGGCGGTCGCGTCGCTCTCTTCAACAATCGCAATGCGCGTGCCCGCCTTGCCGGTGATGCTCCAGCGGTCCACCCGGCCGCGCAGGGTTTCGGGCGGGGTGGCGGCACCGTTCCACAGGCCGCCCACCACCACCGGGTGGCGCGCGTCGCCGCCGACGAACAGCACCAGCACCTCGTCGTCTTCCTGCGGGATGAAGAAGCCGCCCCGGCCGGCGCCCGCAAACGGGCTGGCCACCCGGGCCCACAGCGCGACGTTGGCGTCGGTGTCCAGTGCGTACAGCTCCACCTTCACGCGGGCGAGGTTCTCGGGGTCGTTCACGTCGGTGACCCGGCCCAGGTAGGGCATGGCCAGCGCGTGGGTGGGCACGCCGAAGTCGGTGAAGGGCAGGGTGTCGCGTTGCATGGTGGTGGCCTTTGTTCCTCAGCTCAACCCGGTGGGCCGAAGAAGGCGCATTCGCCGTGGAACTCGGTCTCGAAGCCGCGCTGCATGTCGTAGCGGTGGGTGCAGGCGGTGACGTAGTAGCTGTTGTCAAACCGTGGCGACACGCCGGCCAGGGTGACGTGGCTGCCCACGCGCAGCGCGGGGTTGCCCTCGCACCGCCCCTGCACGCGCACGAAGCGGCGCGCGCGCTGCGCGAACTCGGCCTGGGCCAGCGCGTCAGCCTCGGCCTGGGTCAGCGCCAGGCGGTGCGCGGTCTGCTGCACGCGTTCGCCCCAGGTCTGTTGCAGCAGCGCCTGCCCGGTGCGGCCGCTGCCGGGGCCCAGCGGGGCGCCACTGCCCGTGCCCTGCACGGCCGCGCCCTGGGCCGGGTCGAAGCCGGTGACCTTCACTTCCGAGACCTGGTGCGCCAGGTCGGCCGCCACGCGCAGCTGGTGCAGCTGGCTGTGCAGGCGCAGGGTGATCTGGTTGCGCTGCACGTCGGCCCGCGGTGCCACCTGCAGCTGGTCGCCCACCACCTGCGCGTCGGCCCCGTGGCGCGCCAGCAGGCGGCGCAGGAAAGCCAGGTCGCTCTCGTCGAACTGCACCTCCAGCGCCGACACGTCCGACAGGCCCGTGACGGTGGGCGTGAGGCCCATGCGGCTGGCCACGGTGCGCGCGATGTCGGCCACCGACTGCTGTTCGTACACCGCGATGCGCCTTGCCAGGCGCCCCTGCTGGGCCGGGTCTTCGGCCTGCACGATCAGGCGCGGCGGGCCTTCGGAATCGAAGGCAAATTCGACTGCGCTGACCAGGCCGGCAAAAATTTCGGTCGGTGCGGCGGCTTCACCGGCATACACCTTGAGTTGGCTGCCCAGCTTGAGCACCTGCTCGTCTTCGAACGCGGGGCCCACCTGACCGGTGTCGCGGGCGGTGAAGTTGACGAACGTCGCCTCCAGGCTGGACAGGGCGCCTTCCTGCTCGCGCATCACCAGCGACTGCAGCAGGCCGCTGGCCATGGCGTTGTCCTGCCCGTCGATGCGCAGCGTGGGCCGCGCCGAGTACAGGGCCAGGTTCGAGAGGTTGCTTTCGCCCATGGTCGTGCTCTGTTGGCTGTCCGTGGGGGCTCAGTCGGCCAGCAGGCGTTCCAGCCGCCAGGCTTCGCGCTGCAGGGCGGCCTGCAGCGCGGCTTCGTCGATTGCCGGCGGGGCGCTGGATGCGGCGTCCGACAGCGCGGGTGCGGCAGGTGGGGGCTGCGTGTGCACGTCCAGTTCTTCGATGACGACGGCCATGAGCGCTCCTTCAATCGAACTTGATGCGGGCCGAGGAGCCCATGTCGGCCTTCATGCCGGACGAGCTGGCGCTGACGGACTGGCCACCCAGCGCGAAGCCGCTGCCCATGGCCGTGCCCGGTGAAGGGGCGGCGGGCAGGAGGGCGCGGGTGTTCAGGGACGGTGCGCCGGTGGCCGCCTTGGGGCTGCCCAGGCCGGCGAAGGCCTGCAGGCTGCTGGCGCCTGTGCCTGTACCCGCCGATACCCCCAAGCCAAGGCCCAGGCCCCCGCCCGCACCCACGCTGGAAGACGCGCCGGCAGAAAACCCCAACGCGGCTTTGAGCTGCACGCCGCCGCTGGCCACCGCGGCCACCCCGGCGCCCGGGTTGCGCATGCTTTCAAAACCGTTGCTGGCGGCCAGAGCGCGGCCGGCCGCAGCGTTGCCGCCTTGTGCTGCCATGCCGCTGGTGCCGCGCTGGCCCAGGGCCGCCAGGCTCACGCCGCCGCCCGCCGCGGCCGCGGCATCCGGGTGGCCGGCCGGCAGCTGGGCGAACACGTCCTTGGGGTCTTGCGAAGACAGGCCGATCTAGAGCGTGGAGCGCAGCGGCACGCCAACGGCCGAGAAGAACACCAGGTACTCCTTGAATGATTCCAGGATGCCTTTGAACAGGTAGGTGCCCCAGCGGAACCCGACCAGCGCGGGGGCCTGGTCCTTGTTGGTGCTTTTGTCGCCAGGGTTGAGGAACTGCTTGATGCGATCGGTCTCGCCGCGCACGTCGGCGCCGTCGTGCGTGCTGTCGAACACGAGGTCGAACTCCAGCTTGGCCGTGGTCTGCGCGACGAACTGTTTGGCGTTGGCGTCGCGGCCCTTTTTCTCCAGCTTGTTCTGCACCGAATACGACAGCGAAGTCGGGTTGAACTGCACCAGCACCGCGTCCGCGCTGGTGGCGCCAGGCTCGTTGCCGGGGTTGGCTTGGTCGACCTTGAACAGCTTGGCCTTGTGTTCGTCGGGAATGCGCATGTCAGGCCCCCTCCATGAACAGGCCTTCGTGCACGAGGTGGATCTCTTCGATGCCCACGTCGGCGCTGCGCGCGTTGAAGTCCGCGGCCTTGAACTTGACCGGCATGGCGCGTTCGAGCCGCCAGCGCAGCACCGGGTTGCTCTGCAGGTCC
>NZ_JBPCSJ010000350.1:0-12338 GCF_051007235.1 Hydrogenophaga sp.
CTATGAATGAGGGTGGAGTGTTGTGGTCTGTTCAGGAGCACCTCCCGATAGACCGCCAGCGGTGATCGTACGCCCAGACCTTTGCGTGGCCGGTTGTTGATCTGGTCGGCAATGGCGTCGAGCTGCTCCTGGCTGTAGCCCGAGAGGTCAGTCCCCTTGGGCAGGTACTGGCGCACCAGTCCGTTGGTGTTCTCGTTGGAGCCACGCTGCCAAGGGCTGTGCGGGTCACAGAAGTACACCGCAACGCCCGTGCGGCGGCTTAGCTCTTTGTGCATCGCCATCTCCCGGTCCTGGTCGTACGTCATGCTCTGGCGCATGGGCGCTGCAATGCCCAGCAGCTTGTCAGAGAAGGCCTGCATCACATTGACCGCACTGGCGGGCTTGAACTCGGGCAGCTTGATGAGCATCAGCAGCCTGCTGGTGCGCTCTACCAGAGTGCCCACCGCACTGGCGTTGGCTGCTCCCTTGATGAGGTCACCCTCCCAGTGCCCTGGAAACTGCCGGTCTTCAATCTCAGGCGGGCGCAGGTGGATGCTCACCATGTCGGGGATCTGACCCCTGCGGTCCTGTCCTTTGCTGCGCGGCACGCGTTTGTTGTGGGCGTGACGCAGGGTGGCTATCAGCTCGCGCTTGAGTTCGCCCACGGGTTGGGCATAGATGCAGTTGTAGATCGTCTCGTGTGACACGCGGTGCTCATGGCCTTTGGGGAAGATGCAGGCCAGTGTCAGGGCAATCTGCTGGGGCGACCAGCGCTCGCTCAGAAAGTGGCGCATCACCCCGAACAGAATGCCATCGCGATGGAGCTTGCCCAGTGGGCGGCCTTGCAGGCGTCTGCGCTGGGCGCAGGCACGCGCTGTGGTGCTGGCGTAGCCTGTGGGCTGGGCGTTGCGCCGCAGTTCCCGGCTGATGGTGCTGGGGGATCGCCCCAAGACCAGGGCGATATCTCGAACCGTGTACTTCTGCTGGACAAGGCTGGCCAGCGTCACGCGGTCTTCAGGCTGGAGTTGTTGATATCTTCTTGGCGGTGTGCTCTGCATCTGCGGACCTTACTCGGTAGCAGGTGTTGCACTTCAGGCTTGAATCCGCCCTGCCTACCGCAAACGCAGATGACCAGCGTGTTGTCGCTCGCAGCCCGTACTCAGATCACCACCGGCTCCGGCTCCAGCCGGATGCCGAAGCGCTCGTAGACGCTGGTCTGGATGGCCTTGGCCAGGGTCATGACCTCGCCGCCGGTGCAGGGGTGTTCGGCGTCGCCCTTGTTCACCAGCACCAGGGCCTGCTTTTCGTACACACCGGCGTGGCCCATGGTCTTGCCTTTCCAGCCGCAGGCGTCGATCAACCAGCCGGCCGCGAGTTTGATGCTGCCGTCGTCCATGGGGTAGTGCACCACCTTCGGGTCGCGCGCGATGATGTCGGCGCACTGCTCGGGCGTGACGGTGGGGTTCTTGAAGAAGCTGCCGGCGTTGCCGATGACGGCCGGGTCGGGCAGCTTGGCGCGGCGGATGGCAACCACCCAGTCGAAAATCTGACGCGCGTCGGGCTGGCGGATGCCGGTCTCTTCCATCTTGCGTTCGAGGTCCAGGTACCCGAGCACCGGCTTCCAGGCCTTGGGCAGCCAGAAACGCACGCGGGTGATGAGCGCGCGGCCGGCCAGGCCGAAGCTTTGGTTGTCGGCGGCCACGTGCTTGAACACCGAATCGCGGTAGCCAAAACCGCACTGCGCGGCTTCGAGCGTGAAGCCCTCGCCGGTCTGCAGGTCGATGGCGTCCAGCGAATGGAAGCGGTCCTGCAGTTCCACGCCGTAGGCGCCGATGTTCTGCACCGGCGAGGCGCCCACGGTGCCAGGGATCAGCGCCATGTTCTCCAGCCCGGGCCAGCCCTGGTCCAGCGTCCAGGCCACGAAGCCGTGCCAGTTTTCGCCGCCACCGGCCTCGACCAGCCAGCCCTTGTCGGTCTCCTCGACCAGGCGCTTGCCTTCGACCTCGACCTTGAGCACCAGGGCCTTGATGTCGCCGGTGATGACCAGGTTGCTGCCGCCGCCGAGCACGAAGCGCGGGGTGATGGCCCAGTCGGGCGCGATCATGAGGGCGCGCACATCGGCTTCGCTGCGGATGCGCGCGAGTTGCTGCGCGCGGGCGGCGATACCGAAGGTGTTGTACGGCTGGAGGGGGACCTGTTTCTCGACTAACATGCCCCGGATTGTCTCATTCACCTTTTGCAGAGTGCCCTGTCATGCCTTCTTTCGACACCAAACTTGAAGCCGATTTCGTGGAAGTGAAAAACGCCGTGGAGAACACGGCCAAGGAGATCGGCACCCGCTTCGACTTCAAGGGCAGCAGCGCCGCGGTCGAACTCAAGGACAAGGAGATCATCCTGTTCGGCGATGCCGACTTCCAGCTCCAGCAGGTCGAAGACATCCTGCGCAACAAGCTGACCAAGCGCAGCGTGGACGTGCGCTTCCTGGATGTCGGCAAGGTCGAGAAGATCGGCGGCGACAAGGTCAAGCAGGTCATCAAGGTCAAGAATGGCGTCAGCAGCGAAGACGGCAAGAAGATCCAGCAGGCCATCAAGACCAGCAAGATGAAGGTGCAGGCCGCCATCCAGGGCGACGCAGTGCGCATCACCGGCGCCAAACGCGACGACCTGCAGGCCGCGATCGCGCTGATCCGCAGCGAGATGAAAGACCTGCCGCTGTCGTTCGATAACTTCAGAGACTGAACGAACACCCCCGCGCCGCGCTGCGCGCGTCACCCCCTCAAGGGGGCGGCGTTGGCGGCCCGGCGAAGCCGGCTCCGCGACGCCCTTGAACCATGCACCTCTCTCCAACGCATTTTCTGTTCACAGCTGTTTTGGGGCTTGTGCCTCTGATGGGTCTTGCCCAGTCGGTCGCGCTCACCGGTGTCTCGGGCAGCAAGGCGCTGGTGGTCATCGACGGCGCGGCACCGCGCTTCCTGTCGGCCGGGCAATCGCACCAGGGCGTGAAGCTGCTCGGCCTGCAGGGTGAGGCGGCGACGGTGGAGGTGAACGGCCAGCGTCAGACGCTGCGCGTGGGCGATGCGCCGGTGAGCGTGGGTCGCGCGGCGCCCGCGGGTGGCGGTGGCCAACGTATCGTGCTCACGGCGGACGCGCGCGGTCACTTCCTGCCTCCGGGGCAGATCAACGGCCGGGAAGTGCAGTTCATGGTGGACACGGGGGCCACGAGCGTGGCCCTCGGTGAATCCGATGCGCGGCGCATCAACCTGAAGTACGAGGACGGTCAGCGCGTGCGCGTGAACACCGCCAACGGGCAGGCCGTGGCACACGTGGTGCGACTCGACTCGGTGCGCATCGGCGACGTCACCGTCTACGGCGTGGAAGCGCTGGTGACGCCGCAGAGCATGAGCTACGTGCTGCTGGGCAACAGCTTCCTCAACCGTTTCCAGATGCAGCGGCAGAACGACCAGCTGACGCTGGAAAAAAGGTTCTAGATCGCGGCCCCAACGCTCCGCCGCTGCGCGGGTCGCTGCCCCCCGAGGGGGTGCGAATCCGGCTTGGGGCGGCCCGGCGCCGGATTCATCGCTCAGGCCTGCGCGGCCGTGACCACGATCTCGATCTTCCAAGCCGGATCGGCCAGCGCGGCCTGCACCGTGGCCCGCGGCGGTGCGGTACCCGGCACCACCCAGGCGTCCCAGACCTCGTTCATCACCCCGATCTCGCGGATGTCGGTGAGGTAGATCTGCGTGCGCAGGATGCGCGACTTGTCGCTGCCGGCTTCCTTCAGGCGCTGCTCGATCTGCGCCAGCACATCGGCCGTCTGGCTGCGGATGTCGGTGGCCTCGCACTCGGGCACCATGCCGGCGAGATAGACCACGCCGTTGAACACGGCGGCTTCACTGTAGCGCGCTGCCATGCCGATACGTTGGATGTCGCGGCTCATGACTTCTTCGCTCCCAGCTTGCTTTCCTTGCCCGCAATCAGGCGGTTGATGTTTTCGGCGTGTCGCCAGACCAGCAGCAGGCCCATGACGGCCAGGCTCAGGACCATGACGCCGGGCGCGTTCCAGGCCACGTGGTGGCCAAACAGGTAGAACGCCGGCGCAAAGACGGCTGTGACGATGGAGGCCAGCGACGAGTAGCGAAACGCGTAGGCGATGATGACCCAGGTCAGCAAGGCGGCCAGGCCCAGCCAGGGTTCAAAACCAACGATGACCCCCGCAGCGGTGGCCACGCCCTTGCCGCCCACGAAGCGGAAAAACACCGGCCACAGGTGGCCCAGGAACGCGGCCAGACCGACCAGGGCCACGGTGCCGTCGCCCAGACCGAAGGCTTCGCCCCAGCCCTTGACCAGGAACACCGGCAGCCAGCCCTTGAGCGCATCCAGCAGCAGCGTGAGGATGGCGGCCTTCTTGCTGCCCGAGCGCAGCACGTTGGTGGCGCCGGGGTTTTTGCTGCCGTAGGTGCGCGGGTCGCTCAAGCCCATGGCGCGGCTGACGACGACGGCGAACGAGAGCGAGCCGATGAGGTAGGCCACGACGGTGGCGATGACGGGGTACAGGGCTTCCAAAATGCAGTTCCTCGCTGGCGCCGCAGGGTCGCGGCAGGGGACCGCCTATTCTGCCAGCGCGCATTGCACCGGCCGTGCACCCAGCGGCCCGGCCAGCACGGCCGGGTTTATGCCCACCAGATAGCCGCGTCGGCCACCGTTGATGAGGATCTTGGGCAGGTCCAGCACGGTGGACTCGACGTACACCGGCATGTCGCGCTTGAGGCCAAACGGCGAGGTGCCGCCGACCAGATAACCGCTGTGCCGGTTGGCCACCTCGGGCTTGCAGGGTTCGACCGACTTGGCACCGATCTGCCGCGCCAGGTTCTTGGTGGACACCGTCCGGTTACCGTGCATGAGGATGGCCAGCGGCTTGGCCGCCTCGTCCTGCATGATCAGTGTCTTGACCACGGCGAACGGGTCGAAGCCGAGCACCGCGGCGCTGTGCTGTGCGCCGCCGTGTTCCACGTATTCGTAGGGATGCTCGGTGAACGCCACACCATTCACCTTCAACCAGGCAGTGGCGGGTGTTTCAGAAACGTGCGCTTTTTTCGACATGAGGAACGGTAGCGAAAGCAGTGTCTGCGCCAGGATGCGGTGGAACCGGCTCCGCCGGGCCACTCGCATCGCCCCCTTGAGGGGGTCGCGCGCAGCGCGGCGGGGGTGGGCCGGTTACTGGGCTGGATCGCGGTGTTCCCAGCGGATGGCGTCGATGGCCTTGAGCAGTTCGGGCGAGAGCTGCACATCCCACGCGTCCAGACACTGGTCCAGTTGCGCCAGCGAGGTCACGCCGATGATGGTGCTGGCCACCTTGGGGTTGCGGTAGCAGAAAGCCAGTGCGAGCTGGGACGGCGTGAAGCCGTGCTCGCGCGCCAGCGCGTTGTAGCGCTGAGCCGCGGCCAGCGCTTCGGGGCGGCCCCAGCGCTGCGCCCGCATGCTCTCGTACAGCGCCATGCGGCCGTGGTCACCGACCAGACCGGTCTCGTCGTACTTGCCGGTCAGCAGGCCGAAGCCCAGCGGGGAATACGCCAGCAGGTCCACGTTCAGGCGGTGGCAGGTTTCGTCCAGACCGTTCTCGTAGCTGCGGTTGATCAGGCAGTAAGGGTTCTGCACCGTGGCCACGCGCGGCAGGCCCAGCTGGTCGGCCAGACGCACGAACTCGTGCACGCCGTAGGGCGATTCGTTGGACAGGCCGATGGTCCGCACCTTGCCGGCCTTCACCAGTTCGGCCATGGCCTCGAGTTGCGCCTCGATGGTGGGCGCTGCGCGGTCCTTGGCCGGGTCGAAATACAGGGCACCAAAAGCCGGCACGTTGCGCGCCGGCCAGTGGATCTGGTAGAGGTCGATCACGTCGGTCTGCAGGCGGCGCAGGCTGCCCTCGCAGGCTTCGATGATGCCGGCCTTGCTGACCTCGGCGCGCAGCCAGGGCATGCCTCGCGCCGGGCCGGCCACCTTGGTCGCCAGCACCAGTTGCTGGCGCACTCCCGTGCGTTGGGCAAACCAGTTGCCGATGATGGTTTCGGTCGCGCCACAGGTCTCGGCCTTGGCCGGCACCGAGTACATCTCGGCCGCGTCCAGGAAGTTGACACCGCGTTCGAGCGAGCGGTCGAGGATGGCGTGCGCATCCGCTTCGTTGACCTGTTCGCCAAAGGTCATGGTGCCCAGGCAGATGGGGGTGACGTGCAACGGGCTGGTGCCCAATTCAACGGTGTTCATGCAAGTGTTTGTAAATGCGGTGGTCGGGGGTGGCGGTACGCTCGTGCAGGCGCTAAGTTTAGGGTTCCCGGTCACCGACCGCTGGTCACCCGCGGGTCAGCCCCGCCAGCCGGTCACCACCGCCTTGTCAACACCCTTGGAGAACCCCATGAAAACAACACCATCCCTGCGCTCGCTGTCCCTCACCGCGCTGGCCGCCACCCTGGCCTTGAGCGGCTGCGCGAACATGACCGAAACCCAGCAAGGCACCGCGAAGGGTGCCGCGATCGGTGCCGCGGCGGGCGCCGTGCTGGGCGCCATCACCGGCGGCGGCAAGAGCGCCACCACCGGGGCCGTGCTCGGCGCCGGCGCCGGCGCCCTGGGCGGCTACGTCTGGTCCAAGAAGATGCAGGAACAAAAGGCCGCGATGGAAAAGGCCACCGTCGGCACCGGCGTGGCCGTGTCGCAGACGGCCGACAACCGGCTCAAGCTCGACATCCCCAGCGACATCTCGTTTGACGTCGGGCGCTCGGCCATCAAGTCGGACTTTGCCGGCGTGCTCAACCAGTTCGCCACCAGCCTGAGCGCCAACCCGGCGACCGTGGTTTCCATCGTCGGTCACACCGACAGCCAGGGCAGCGACGCCATCAACAACCCGCTGTCGGTGGACCGCGCGAACAGCGCGCGCGACTACCTGATCGCACGGGGCATCGCCGCCACCCGCTTCAACACCGACGGCCGCGGCGCGCGAGAGCCGATCGCCGACAACAGCACGGCAGAAGGCCGCGCCAAGAACCGTCGCGTGGAAATTTTCGTGGCCGAGCCGGCCACAACCGCGCAGAAGTAAAGCCCCCAAGCTCCGCATCCCAGGTGGGGCCATCACGGGACGGGTTCACACCCGTCCCGTTTTTACTTTCCAGCGCGCCTCTTCCTGCAGGCGCAGCACCCGCCGCTGCACCTTCCCGGTGGTGGTCATCGGCAGGGCATCGGTGAACTCGATCTCTTTGGGGTACTCGTAGGGCGCCAGTTGCCCTTTCACGTGCTGCTGCAGCGAGGCCACCAGCGCGTCGTCGCCCTGCACACCCGGGGTCAGCACCACATAGGCCTTCACCACCGCGCCGCGCTCGGCGTCGGGCTTGGGCACCACGGCCGCATTGGCCACGGCCGGGTGCTTGACCAGGCAGTTCTCGATCTCGCTGGGGCCGATGCGGTAGCCCGCGGCCTTGAACACGTCGTCGCTGCGGCCCTGGTACCAGAGGTAGCCGTCGGCGTCGCGCACCGCCAGGTCGCCGGTGCGGCACCAGCTGCTGGACGGATCGCCCGTGAACTTGGCCCGCGTGGCGGCCTCGTTTTTCCAGTAGCCCAGAAAGAAGATCGGGTCCGGGTCGCCGTGCACGTCCAGCCGGTGCACCGCCACGTCGCCCGGCACACCCACCGGGCATTCGTTCCCGTCGTCGTCGATCACCGCCACGCGGTGGCCGGGGTAGCCCTTGCCCATTGACCCTGGTTTGGCGGGCCACAGGCGTGAGCAGTTGCCCACGATGTAGTTGATCTCGGTCTGGCCGAACATTTCGTTGACCGTCACCCCCAGCTGGTCACGGCAGTAGGCGAACACCGCATCGCCCACCGCTTCCCCCGCGCTCATGATGGCCTGCAGGCGCAGCGTGAACTGTTCGCGTGGGCGCGGATGGGCCTTCATCATGGCCTTGAGCGCGGTGGGAAACAGGAAGGTGTGCGTCACGCCGTGGCGCTGCATCAGTTCAAACGCCAGGTCGGGTGTGAAGCGCCCGTTGTGCGCCACGATGGGCCGGCCGAAATACAGGCTGGGCAGCAGGGCGTCCATCAGCCCGCCGGTCCAGGCCCAGTCGGCCGGTGACCAGAAGACCGCCTGACTGGGGACCGACGCGTCCCAGGGGTCGAAGCCGAACCAGTTCTGGCTGCAGACGAAGCCGGTGAGGTTGCCGATCAGCGCCCGGTGCGGGATCAGCGCACCCTTGGGGTTGCCGGTGGTGCCGCTGGTGTAGATGAGCACGGCCGCCTCGTCGGCCATCGTCTCCACCAGTCGGAAGTGAGCCGGTTCCTGTGCCAGCACCGCCGCCCAGTCGAGCACGCCCGGGCCACCGCCCACGGCCACGATGTTGCGCAGCGCCGGGCAGTCACCGCTGACGCCCTGCACCGCCGCCACGGTGCTGGCGTCGCACAGGGCGACCACGGCTTCGGAATCGTGCAGGCGGAACGCCAGCGCTTCGGGCCCGAACAGCTGGGACAAGGGCATGCCCACCGCGCCCATCTGCAGCACCGCCATGTAGGCCACGGCCGTTTCAAAACGCTGCGGCATGACGATGGCGACGCGGTCGCCACGCCGAACACCCAGCGCCGACAGCGCGTTGGACAGGCGGTTGGCCTGGGCCTGCAGTTCGGCGTAGCTGTGTGCCACATCAGGCTGGCCGGGCGCGGTGGCGATCACCGCCGTCTGCGGCGCGCGCTGCGGGTCGTCGGCCCAGCGACGGGCGCACACCTGGGCCATGTTGAAGCGCTCGGGCACCGACCAGCCGAAACGCGCGTGCAGCGTGGCGTGGTGGTCTGGGGCTTGAGGGGGGAGAAAGGACGCGGTGTCGCGGCCTTGACGGCGTGCCATGCAGAGGTCTCCTGCGGTTCCTTATGATGAATCGAATGTACCAAGCACGCCGCCCCTCCCGCAGCACCTTCGTGACCGTGCGCGACCTGCGCTACCACGTGCGCGCCTGGGGCGACCCGGTGCCCGGTCAGGTGCCGCTGGTGCTGGTGCACGGCTGGATGGACGTGGGCGCGTCCTGGCAGTTCATGGTCGACGCGATGGCGCAGGACCGCTGGGTGATCGCCCCCGACTGGCGCGGCTACGGCCTGACGCAGACCCCACAGCCGGCCCCTGACAGCTACTGGTTCGCCGACTACCTGGGCGATCTCGACGCCCTGCTCGACCACTTTTCACCTGGCCAGCCGGTGGACCTGGTGGGCCACAGCATGGGCGGCAACGTGGCCATGATGTACGCGGGCGTGCGGCCGGCGCGCATCCGCCGGCTGGTCAACCTCGAAGGCTTCGGCCTGCCCGCCACCCGCCCGGCACAGGCGCCCACCCGGCTGGCCCAGTGGCTGGACGAGATCCAAGCGCTGCGCCGCGGCGAGATGGACCTCAAGACCTACGACAGCGCCGACGGCGTGGCCCGCCGCCTGATGAAAACCAACCCGCGCCTGGGCGCCGACAAGGCGGCGTGGCTGGCGCAGCACTGGGCCGCGCCGGACGCGCAGGGCCGCTGGGCGGTGCTGGGCGAGGCGGCGCACAAAGTGGTCAACCCGCAGCTCTACCGGGTCGAGGAGGCGCTGGCCATTTATGCGCGCATCGCGGCGCCGGTGCTGTCGGTGACCGCCAGCGACGACAGCCTGGGCCAGTGGTGGAAGGGCACGTTCACGCTGGCCGAGTACCGCGAGCGACTGCGCCATGTGCCGCAGCTGACCGAGGCCCACATCGACGACGCCGGCCACATGCTGCAGCACGACCAGCCACAGCGGCTGGCGGCGCTGATCGAGGACTTTCTGGGCTAACGACAGCCCGCCGCGATCTCGCGCCAGGTCTGGTCGTAGGCACCGGTCGGGTCGGTCTGCAAGTCGCTGTGGCCCAGCGGCCAGGTGCGCCACTGTTTGGGCGATGGCGCGGCCTCGTACAGGCGGCGCCCCAGCGCCAAGGGCACAGTGTCATCGCGACTGCCGTGCAGCAGCCACACCGGCGGGGACACCTCTGCGATGCGGTCGATCGATGCCATGCGTTCACCGCCCAGCAGCGTCAGCTGGCGGCCGAACCAGCCGACGCCCGCCTCGGCCACGTCCGGGAAGCTGGTGAAGGCACTTTCGAGCACCAGCGCGCAATAGGCGGGCGTGCCACGCAGGCGCTGCGCCAGCTGCACCGCCACGGCCGAGCCCATGGAATGGCCATAGATCACCCAGCGCACCGGGCGCCCTTCGCGCAGCGCCGCGGCCTGCAGCGCTTGCCAGGCGGCCCAGGCGTCGGCATGGATGCTGTGTTCGCTGGGCACGCGCGGGCTGGAAGCGCCCCAGCCGCGGTAGTCGGGCAGCGACACGTCGAGCCCAGCGCGCAGCATGGGCGTGGTCTTGTTCAGGTTCTGCCAGGCGTGGCGGTAGGTGCCGTGCAGGTAGAACACCCGCACCGGCGCCGCCTGGCCCGGCTGGGCAGCCACCTGCAGCACCTGCACCTGCTCACCGTCGCCCCCCACCGGCACGGTCAACGCCTGCACGTCGCCGCGGGTGGCCAGCAGGCGCTGCCACTCGGCGGCACTCTGCAGGGCGGTGGGGCGGTAAATCTTCTGGCGCTGCCAGTCGTCCAGCGAGGCGCAGCCCGACAGGACCAGCAGCGCCGCGATGGCCACGACGGCGGCAAGCCCATGCCAGCGGCCAGGCGACGGCAGGTGGCTTGTTTCAAGTGTTGACGAGTCGTTCACACGGTGCAGGCACAATCGCGCGCTGATTACTTTCGATGTAAGGATTGTTCCATGTGTTTGCGTCTGGGCACCGTGCTGCTGGCTGCGGTTCTGGCCACCCCTTCGTGGGCCGCCGACTGGTCGGTCTGTCCCGGTTGGGATCAGGCCACCGCCACGGCAGACTCTTCCGGCTACTGGGCGTTCGCGTCCCCTTACACCTACCACTGGTCCGATGAAAACGCGAAAGATCACCGCGCGGTCTTCGCACTGAGCGTCAGCCGCCAGCTGCCCAACCAGCGTTTTTGCGGCGCCAGCCTGTTCCGCAACTCCTTCGGTCAACCGTCGGCCTACGCGTTCACGGGATGGCTCTGGCCCAACCCGATCAAGGCCTATCCCGAGGTGTACGCCACGGTCAGCGCCGGCATCATCTACGGCTACGTGGGTGAGTTCAAGGACAAGGTACCGCTGAACGTTGGCGGCTTCTCGCCGGTGGTCATCCCGACCGTGGGCTACCGCCTCACACCCCAACTGGCGGTCGAGGTCCAGATCCTGGGCACGGCCGCCGTCATGTTCGGCACCAGCTGGCGTTTCTGACGCGGCGCCCGCCGCGCCGCGCCCGGGCGGCGCATGAGAAAATCGCGGGTTTCGTGGCCTTGCCCACGCCCACCGCCTTTTTCAAGAGAACACCATGGAAGCCGAACGCACCAACGCCATCCGCAATCAACTGGCCGACCTCAGCGCACGCGTGGTCGAGCTCCGGAGGTATCTTTGACTACGATGCCAAGGCATTGAAGCTGTCGGAGGTCACCAGCGCGCTGGAAGACCCCACCGTCTGGGACAACCCCAAGCGCGCCCAGGAGCTGGGCAAGGAAAAGAAATCGCTGGAGGACGTGGTGGTCGTGCTCGACCGGCTCACCGGCGAACTGGCGGACAACACCGAACTGTTCGAGATGTCCGAGGCCGAGGGCGATGACGCCGGGCTGGAGACCATCGAGGGCGAAGCGAAGAACGTGCAGGCCGAGGTCGAGAAGCTCGAGTTCCGCCGCATGTTCAACAACCCGGCCGATCCGCTGAACTGCTTTGTCGACATCCAGGCCGGCGCCGGCGGCACCGAAGCCTGCGACTGGGCCAGCATGCTGCTGCGCCAGTACCTGCGCTACGCCGAACGCAAGGGCTTCAAGGCCACGGTGGAAGACGAGACGCCGGGCGACACCGCCGGCATCAAGAGCGCCACCATCAAAGTGGAAGGCGAATACGCCTTTGGTCTGCTGCGCACCGAAACCGGCGTGCACCGCCTGGTGCGCAAGAGCCCGTTCGACAGCTCGGGCGGCCGCCACACCTCGTTCGCCTCGCTGTTCGTCTACCCGGAAATCGACGACTCGATCCAGATCGACATCAACCCGGCCGACGTGCGCACCGACACCTTCCGTGCCTCGGGCGCGGGCGGCCAGCACATCAACAAGACCGACTCGGCCGTGCGCCTGACGCACATTCCGACCGGCATCGTGGTGCAGTGCCAGGACGGCCGCAGCCAGCACAGCAACCGCGACGTGGCCTGGCAGCGCCTGCGCTCGCGCCTGTACGACTACGAGATGCGCAAGCGCATGGAAGAGCAGCAAAAGCTCGAAGAGACCAAGACCGATGTGGGCT
>NZ_JBPCSJ010000351.1:0-19470 GCF_051007235.1 Hydrogenophaga sp.
CCACGGCGCTGGCAAGTCCTACCTCGGCTTCATCCTGTACGACCTGTTCTTCAAGAGCAAAGCGGTCGGGCACGTGTACGGCGTGGAGTCGCGCGCCGAACTGGTGGAGAAGTCGCGTGCGCTGGCCCAGCGCCTGGGCTTCCAGCGCATGGGCTTTCTGGCGACCACGGTGCAGCAGGCGCTGAGCCATCCGGACCTGCCGCCCGGCATCGACGTGGTGACCGCGCTGCACGCCTGTGACACCGCCACCGACGACGCCATCGCGTTTGGCCTTGCCAAACAGGCCCGTTTCATGGTGCTGGTGCCGTGCTGCCAGGCCGAGGTGGCGGGCGTGATGCGCGAGCGCAAGGCGCTGAACCTCTCGCGTACACCGCTGGCCGAACTCTGGCGCCACCCGCTGCACACGCGCGAGTTCGGCAGCCAGATCACCAACGTGCTGCGCTGCCTGCAGCTCGAAGCGCACGGCTACGACGTCACGGTGACCGAACTGGTGGGCTGGGAACACTCGATGAAGAACGAGTTGATCCTGGCGCGGCGCCTGCAGCCGGCGCGGCCCGCGCAGCAGGCCCGGGCGCGCGAACGCTTGCAGGCCATCCTGGACGAACTGGGCTTGCAGCCGCTGACCGCTCGGTTTGCGCTGCCGGAGGAGCCGGCCACGGCCTGAACCGGTCGATCCGGCCGTTTGCGGCGGCTTACTGGGCTGGCTTGGTAGCAGGAGCGGGAGCCGGCGCACCGGCCGCCGCGTTCAGGCGTTTGCCGATGCTCGCCTCCAGCGCCTTGAGTTTGGGCTCAATGGTGGGGCGGGTCTCGGCCACCAGCTTTTCCAGCAGCGCCTTCTGCAGGTCACCGCTGAGCTGCATGTACTTGGCGTAGACCGGCGATTCGAGCATGCCGATGACCTGCTTGAGTTCGTCTTCGCTGAGCTTGTCTTCCAGCAGCTTGCCGGCTGTGGAGGGCGCGAGCTTGATGGCGCGGTCACGCACCAGCGGCACCGCGTCGGCGGTGTAGGCCTTGACGTCGTTGCCGATCTCCTTGGCCACGGCTTCGCGCTTGTCGGGCGCCACACGCGTCTGCAGCACCATGCTGGCCTGGTTCAGGAACTGGGCCGCCGGCTGTTCGGCCAGGTTGCGCGCCAGCGCCTCGATGCCAGGTTGCTGCAACTTGAGCAGCTTGGCCACCAGCTCCTTTTTGGCGGGCGACGCCGCGGGTGCGGCGGGCGCGCTCTGCGCCAGAGCGGTGCCGGTGAACAGGCACAGGGCCAGGGCGAGCGGGGTGAGGGTTCGTGTGTGCATGGCGCATGGTAACCAATCACGGTGTCGGCCCGGTGTGCAGACGTATCGGCCAAACCCGCGCGCAGTGCACGTGAACGGGTTGCCCGATGCGGGTGAGGATGTTACGGTCCGGGGCCTTGAAGAACGCCGGGAGGCCGAAGACGATGGTGACCGACATACCCTTTCTGCTGCAGTCCATGGCCTGGCCCCTGGTGTTGTTGCTGGCCTGGTTCCTGGGCGAGCGCCTGCACGAAGCCGCCAACATCCCGCGCGTGAGCAGCTACGTGGCCGTGGGCCTGGTGGCCAGCCTGTTCGACCTGCCAGGCCTGACCGATGCGGTGCCGGGCCTGCCCTTCCTGGCCAACGTGGCGCTCTCGCTCATCCTGTTCGAGTTGGGCTACCGCATCCACCTGCGCTGGTTCCGCCACAACCCCTGGGTGCTGGTGCTGGGGTTGGTGGAATCGGTGATCACCTTCGGGGTGGTTTACGTGGTGGCGGGCTGGTTCGCGCTGCCCACCGACACGCGGCTCATCATCGCGGCACTGTCCATCTCGGCCTCGCCCGCGGGCATCGTGCGCGTGGCCAACGAGTTGCGCAGCGCCGGCCAGGTGACCGAGCGCGTGCTGCACCTGTGCGCCATCAACTGCCTGTTGTCGGTGCTCGCGCTCAAGCTGATCGTCGGCTACTGGTACCTGGCCAATTCCGGCGACCTGGTGCTGGCCGCTTTTGGCAGCGTGCACGTGCTGGCCACCTCGGTGGCGGTCGGGGCGCTGCTGGGCGTGGCGGTGCCGGCGCTGCTGCGGGCGCAACGCATCGAAGAGCGCGACGTGACCCTCGTGTTCGCGCTGGCCGTGGTGCTGCTGACCACCATGGCCTACGGGCTCAAGCTCTCGCCACTGCTGGCGGCGCTGGCGTTCGGCATCGTCGCACGCGAACGGCGCGTGCACCTGACCAACGCGCAGCGCGGTTTCGGCACCGCGGGCGACCTGCTCACGCTGTTCCTGTTCGTTTACATAGCGGCCCTGCTGGACTGGAGCGAGCTGCACACTGGTGTGTGGCTGGGGCTGGCCCTGATTGCTGCCCGCACCGCCAGCAAAGTGGCGTGCAACGTGGCGGCGGCGCGCCTGTCGGGCAGCACCGAACGCAAGGGCCTGCTCACCGGCCTGGCGCTCACGCCCATGTCGGCCTTTGCCATCCTGCTGCTGGAGCAAAGCCGCCTGCACGGCTTCGAGCCCGCGCGCCAGGTGCTGGCCACGCTGGCTTTCATGATGCTGCTACAGGAACTGCTGGGCCCACTGGTGACACAGCGCGCCCTCAAGGCCGCGGCCGAAACGCACCTGACCCAGGAGTGAGCGCATGCCACTGGAAACCTTCAAATCCTCACAAGCGCTGACCCTGGGCGTCGAGCTGGAACTGCAGCTGGTCAACACCTACGACATGGACCTCTCCAGCAGCGCCAACGACCTGCTGGAGCTGCTGCGGCGCAAGCCCTTCCCGGGCGTGGTCACGCCCGAAATGACGCAGAGCATGATCGAGATCGCGACCGACATCCAGACCGCGCACGGCCCCTTGCTGGCCCAGCTGCGCGAGATCCGCGACACGCTGGTGGCTGCCGGCGACCGCCTGAACATCGAACTGGCCGGTGGTGGCACCCACCCCTTCCAGCGCTGGTTCGAGCAGCGCATTTTTGCCAAGCCGCGGTTCGAGCAGCTCTCGGGCCTGTACGGTTACCTGGCCAAGCAGTTCACCGTGTTCGGCCAGCACGTGCACGTGGGCTGCAGCTCGCCCGATGAGGCGCTGTTCCTGCTGCACTCGCTCAACCGCTACGTGCCGCACTTCATCGCGCTCTCGGCCTCGTCGCCGTACTTCCAGGGCGTGGACACGCTGTTCGATTCGGCGCGGCTGAACTCGGTGTTCGCGTTCCCGCTGTCGGGCCGCGCGCCCTTCACGCTCAGCTGGGACGAATTCGCCAACGTGTACTTCACCAAAATGGAGAGCACCGGCGTGGTCAAGTCCATGAAGGACTTCTACTGGGACATCCGCCCCAAGCCCGAGTACGGCACCATCGAACTGCGGGTGTGCGACACGCCGCTGACGGTGGAGCGCGCCGCGGGCCTGGCCTGCTACCTGCAGAGCCTGTGCGCGTACCTGCTGGAACGCAACGAGCCGCCGCCCGAAGAGGACGACTACCTCGTCTACACCTACAACCGCTTCCAGGCCTGCCGCTTCGGGCTGGACGGCACCATGGTCAACCCCAAGACGCGCGAGCAGATCAGCATCCGCGAAGACGTGCTGGCCACATTGCGCCGCATCGCGCCGCACGCGGATGCGCTGGGCGCACAGGACGCGCTGAGCGAAATCGAACGCACCGCCGCGCGCGACGGCAACCACGCCAGCTGGCTGCGCCAGCGGTACGCCCAGAGCGGCAGCGTGCAGGGCGTGGTGGCGGCGGCGGTGCAGGCCTTGCGCGGGTCCACTGGCTGAGGCGTGTGTGGGTGGGGCGGCTGGCGGCGGCCGGCACATGGCCCGGACACGGCTTGGAATTGGCGGGTGTTTCCGGTGCTTCTGAGGGCTTGTCGGGCAAATTCCTACAGTGCGAATGGCAAGGCGCCGACTTAACTGTTTGAAACAACCCAAATACAGTTTGTGACATCGACAAACGATTTGTTTTGTTCCCTCTTTTCTTCAGGACACCGCCATGAACACCCCCAGCAGCCGCCTCAACCCCTTCGTCCTCATGCTCGATCCGGAAGCCGTGATCAGCGCCATGGAAAGCAGCCGCAACCTCAGCAGCCTGCGCCAGCGCATCTGCCGTCCGCTGGACAAGCCGCTGATCCCCAAGACCCACACCATCGACCGCATCGCCCTGCGCGACTACGACGCCGCCATCGACGCCGACGAGTTCATGGATTCGGGCGTGGAGTTCTACGCCGCCGCCCAGCCGGCCCTGCAGTCGGCCGTTCACTGATCACTTCGCAAAGCGTTGGCGGGTGAGCGCCAGCGCCACCCAGAACGCGGCCACCGCGTAAACCGCCAGCACCGCCAGGTGCACCAGGGGCCGATCGGGCCACTGGTCCAGAAACAGGGGGCGCACCAGCGCCACAGCGTTGGTCAGGGGCAGCCATTCAGAGATGGCCCGCACCACACCCGGCAGCTGTTCCCGGGGAAAGAAGACACCCGAGAGGAACATCATGGGTGTCAGGAACAGCGTGAAGTAGTAGGTGAAGAAGTCGTAGCCCTGGGCCAGGGCGTTGAACACCAGGGCGATGCACGAAAACGTGATGCCTGCACACAGCAGCACCGGCAAGGCCAGCAGCAACTTGGGTGAATGGCTGATGCCCAGCGCGAGCATCACGCCCAGGATGGCGATCACCGTGAACAGGGCCTTGAAGGCCGCCCACAGCATTTCGGCCAGCACCACGTCGTCCAGCCGCACGGGCGCGTTCAGGATGCCGTCCCAGGTCTTCTGCACGTGCATGCGCGAAAACGCCGAGTACAGCGCTTCGAAGCTGGCCGCGTTCATCGCGCTCATGCAGATGCTGCCGCTGGCCAGGAACAGGATGTAGGGCACGGCCGTGTCGCCTTGTGGCGTGGTCAGGTTCACCTGCCCCACCAGCGCGCCCATGCCGTAGCCGAACGCGACCAGCCACATCAGCGGCTCGGCGATGTTGCCCACCAGGCTGGGCAGGGCGAGTTTTTTCCACACCAGCAGGTTGCGCTGGAAGACGGGCCACCAGCGCATCGAGAGGCGGGGGGCGGAAAAGTGGCCACCCCCCGCCGCGCTTCGCGCGACCCCCCTGAAGGGGGGCGCACCCTGCGGCCCGGCAAAGCCGGTTCCGCGGCTGCCCTGACCCTGTTGCCTCAGCTCGTCGGCGGAATCGTCTGAAGGAGTGCCGCTCATGTCATCCATCCTCTCGAATCTGCCGGCCTGTGAGCTTGAGGAACAGGTCTTCGAGGTTCGCCGGCCGGTGCAACGTGCGCAGATCGTGCATGGGGGCCAATGCCTGCAGCAGTGACCGGGCGTCCTGCGTGTAGAAAAACACTGTCTCGCCGCTCACCTCGACCCGCCCGGCCAGCACTCGCAGGGCCGCGTGTTCGGGTGCGTTGTGCAGCGCCAGGGCGCCAGTGCCGTACACCTCCACCACGTCGGGCTCCAGGTGCTGGGCGATCAGTTCGCGCGGCCGGCCCTCGGCGATCTTGCGGCCGTGGTCCAGCACCAGCAGGCGGGTGCACAGGCGCTCGGCCTCGTCCATGAAATGCGTGGTCAGCAAGATGCTCTTGCCCTGTTGCAGCAGCAGTTGCAGGCGCTCCCACATCAGGTGCCGGGCCTGCGGGTCCAGCCCGGTGGTGGGCTCGTCCAGCAGCAGCAACTGCGGATCATTGACCAGTGCTCTGGCCAGCGAGAGCCGCCGCTTCATGCCGCCCGAGAGCTCGCCCGGTTTCGCGTCGGCCTTGTGGGCCAGGGCCGCAAAGTCCAGCAACTGCGGAATGCGGGCGCGGATGGCGGCGTCTTTCATGCCGAAATAGCGGCCATAGACCAGCAGGTTCTCGGCGCAGGAAAAGTCCGGGTCCAGCGTGTCCATCTGGCTCACCACGCCCAGCCGCGCCTTGATGGCCAGCGCGTCCTGCGGCATGAGCAGCCCGAACGCGCCGACCTGTCCGCTGTCGGGCACGGTCTGCCCCAGGCACATGCGGATGGTGGTGGTCTTGCCCGCGCCGTTGGGGCCGATCACGCCCAGGCATTCGCCGGGTGCGATCTCGAACGACAGGTCGTTCACCACGGTCTGGTCACCGTAGCGTTTGATGAGGTGCTGGCACTGGAAGAGGGGAGTGGACATGCCGGACATATCATGACGATGGGCTACAGCCGGGTGGTCCGGCTGGCCAGCGAGTGTGTCTTCAAGGGGGTTTTCATGATGCGACAGGTTTCGATCGGTGGGCTGATGGGTGGGGTCATGGCGCTGGCCGGCTGTGGTGGCGGCGGCGGAGACAGCACCGCTGTGGCCGCGGTTGCGTTGTCGACCGCCAACTACGCCGCCATCAGTTCGGCAGCAGTGGACAGCGTGGCCGGGTCGGACAGCTTCAACAGCACACTCGGCCTGGCGTCCGCGGCCAGTACTTCGGACTCGGTGGCGTTTTCGGTGAGCGCGCCCGGACTGGCCCAGTTGGCATTGACCCAGGCACGGTTTGGCGCGTCGAGCAAGCGGGTGACGGCACAGGCGGTGTCGAGCAGCACGGAATTGTGCGTGGGTGGCGGTTCCCTGTCGGTCAGCGAAAACGACGCCGATGGCAACAAACGTCCGTCCTCGGGCGACAGCCTGACCATCGTTGCGAACAACTGCGTGGCCGAGATCGGCACGACGCCCGTCAACGGACAGATGACGTTGGTGCTGCGCAACGTCACGCTGGACGGCTTGGGTGACCTGGTCAGTGGGTCCATGGACCTGACCTTCAGCGCGTTCGGCAACAGCGAACTGCGGTTCAACGGTGCGGTGGCATTGACCCTCACCAGCAGCTCGCTGACCCTGGACTTCAACCGCCTGACCGCGACCGCCGGCAGCGCGACCCGCACGCTGGACTACGCGATGACCTTTTACGACGACGACACCCTGAGCGTCACCGGGCCGATCACCATCGATGGCAGCACCTACACCCTGTCCACCCTCTCGCGTGTGTCGGTGGCCAGCGCCTACCCTTCTTCGGGTGCTCTGCGCCTGGCCGACGGGCGCGGCAACCGCGTCGATGTCGGTATCGCCTCCACGGGCTACAACGCCGTGCTCTACCTGCAAGGCGATGAAGTCCCGGACGGCAGCACCGTGTTTGGTTGGTGACGGCAAACCGCGGTCCCGTCCGCCGGGACTGCGGATAATGCGGGGGCTTCAACACCCGCCCTCGCCCATGTCCCTCTTCGTCACCCTGCAACACCTGATGCCCCAGCTGGCCATGACACGGCTGGCCGGGCGTATCGCCGGCTGGGAGGGCGGGCGCGTCACCCAGGCCATCATCCGCCGCTTCATCCAGCGCTATGGCGTCAACATGGCCGAGGCGGCGAACCCCGATCCGGCTGCGTACCCCACGTTCAACCAGTTCTTCACACGGGCGCTCAAGCCCGGCGCACGGCCGCTGGCCGACGCGGCGTTTGTTTGCCCGGTGGACGGCGCCATCAGCCAGTTCGGCCGCATCCAGGGTGACCAGATCTTCCAGGCCAAGGGCCACAGTTACAGCACCCTGGCCCTGGTGGGGGGCGATCCGGCGCTGGCCGCGCAGTTCACCGATGGTGACTTCGCCACCATTTACCTCAGCCCCAAGGACTACCACCGCATTCACATGCCCGCGGCCGCGCGCCTGCGCCGCATGGTGCATGTGCCGGGCGATCTGTTCTCGGTCAACCCCGAAACCGCGGCCGGCGTGCCCGGCCTGTTCGCGCGCAACGAGCGGGTGGTCTGCGTGTTCGACATGCCCTGCGGCCCCAACGGCGAGGTCCGTCCCTTCGTGCAGGTGCTGGTGGGCGCCACCATCGTCGGCAGCATGGCCACCACCTGGCATGGCGTGGTCAACCCCCCGCGGCCGGGCACGCTGCGCTCGTGGTCGTACGACGAGCCGCACATCGACTTCGCCCGCGGCGACGAAATGGGCCGCTTCCTGCTCGGCTCCACCGTGGTGCTGCTCTGGCCCAAGGACACCATCGCCTTCAATTCGCAGTGGGCGCCGGCACGGCCGGTGCGCATGGGTGAGGCCATGGGCGACGCCCGCTGATCTTTTTTCTGACACTGGAGACCCCCGCATGACCACCCTCGGAACCCCGCTCTCACCGTCCGCCACCAAAGTCATGCTGCTGGGCAGCGGCGAACTCGGCAAGGAAGTGCTGATCGCCTTGCAGCGCCTGGGCGTAGAAACCATCGCGGTCGACCGCTACGAGAACGCGCCGGGTCAGCAGGTGGCGCACCATGCGCGCACCATCACCATGAGCGACCCGGCGCAGCTGAAGGCGCTGATCGAGTCCGAGCGGCCGCACCTGGTGGTGCCCGAGATCGAGGCGATTGCCACGCCCATGCTGGAGCAGCTGGAAGCCGCCGGCACGGTGACGGTGATCCCGACCGCGCGCGCCGCCCGCCTGACCATGGACCGCGAGGGCATCCGCCGCCTGGCGGCCGAAACCCTGGGTCTGCCGACCAGCCCCTACCAGTTCTGCGACTCGCTGGCCGAGCTGCAGGCCGCCATCGACGCGGGCATCGGCTACCCCTGCATCGTCAAGCCGGTGATGAGTTCTTCCGGCAAAGGCCAGAGCAAGATCGACGGCCCGGCCGATGTGGCCAAGGCCTGGGACTACGCCATGGCCGGTGGCCGCGTGAGCCACGGCCGCGTGATCGTCGAAGGCTTCATCGATTTCGACTACGAGATCACGCAGCTGACCGTGCGTGCCCAGGGCGCCAGCGGCGAGACGGAAACCCACTTCTGCGAACCCATCGGCCACGTGCAGGTCAGCGGCGACTATGTGGAAAGCTGGCAGCCCATGGCGATGCAGCCGGCGGCCATTCAGAAGTCGCGTGACATTGCCAAGGCCGTGACCGACAACCTGGGCGGCCTGGGCCTGTTTGGTGTGGAGCTGTTCGTCAAGGGCGAACAGGTCTGGTTCAGCGAGGTCAGCCCGCGCCCGCACGACACCGGACTGGTGACCCTGTGCACCCAGCACCAGAGCGAGTTCGAGCTGCACGCCCGCGCCATCCTCGGCCTGCCGGTGGACACCAGCCTGCGCAACCCCGGCGCCAGCGCCGTGATCTACGGGGGTGTCGAGGCCCAGGGCATCGTGTTCGACGGCGTCGATGAAGCGCTGCGCGTGCCCGGCACCGACCTGCGCCTGTTCGGCAAGCCCGAGAGCTTCACCAAGCGCCGCATGGGCGTGGCGCTGGCGCGGGCCAGCGACACCGACACCGCGCGCAGCAACGCCAAGCTGGCCGCGAGCAAGGTCAAGCCAAGAAAGAGCTGAAGCAGAACGAGCGAAGTGCCCCCATCCAGGGGCACCGTGGAACCGGCTCCGCCGGGCCACAGGTGCCGTCCCCCTGCCCAGCGCTGAAGGCGCGCCAGAGCGGGGGGAAGCCGCGTCAGCGGCGCAGGGGGGTGTTCCTCATTCGTGGCGTAGGGCATCAATCGGGTTCAGCCGCGCTGCCCGCCGCGCCGGGAAGTAACCGAACAGCACGCCGATGCCGGCCGAGAACACGAAGCTCAGCAGGTTCACACCCACGTTGAACTGGTAGGGCACGTCCATCAGCGCCGACAGGCCCAGCGACGCGCCGGTGGCCAGCACGATGCCGATCAGGCCGCCCAGCGCGGCCAGCACCACCGCTTCGATCAGGAATTGCAGCAGCACCTCGCGCTCCAGCGCGCCAATGGCCAGGCGCAGGCCGATCTCGCGGGTGCGTTCGGTCACGCTCACCAGCATGATGTTCATGATGCCGATGCCGCCCACCAGCAGGCTCACCGCGGCCACCGCGCCGAGCAGCGTGGTCATGATCTTGGTGGTGCCCGACAAGGTTTCGCCCAGCTGCTTGGTGTCGAGCACGTTGAAGTTGTCCTCGTCGGTCTCGGCCAGTTTGCGGCGCTCGCGCAGCAGCTGGGTCAGGCTGGCGGTGACGCGGGCGGCGTCGACGCCGTCGCTCATCGACACCAGCAAGGTGTTCACCCGCGTGTTGCCGGTGATGCGGCGCTGCAGCGTCTTGATGGGCATGAGCACCATGTCGTCCTGGTCGTTGCCGAAGGCGCCCTGGCCCTTGGACTGCAGGGTCCCCACGACCTCGCAGCTCATGGCCCGCACGCGCAGCTGCGCGCCCACTGCGCTGGTGCTGCCGAACAGCTCGCGCTGCACCGTGCTGCCGATCAGGCACACCGCGCCGCCGGCGCGCAGTTCGTCGCTGCTGAACTCGCGGCCGTCGGCCAGCTTCCAGTTGCCGGTGAGCAGCCAGTCGTTGGTGCTGCCGATGACGCTGCTGCTCCAGTTGCGGCCGTTGGCCACCAGCACCGCGCCGCTGCGCGCTTCGGGCGCCACGGCGGCGATGCCGCCGATCTGCGCAGCGATGGCCTCGCCGTCGCTTTCCTTGAAGGCCGGCGCACTGGCGCCGCTGCCGCCCGGACCCAGGCGCTGGCCGGGCCGCACCTGCAGCAGGTTGGTGCCCAGGCCGGCGATCTGGTTCTGGATGGCCAGCGTGGCGCCGTTGCCCACCGTGACCATGGTGATCACCGCGCTGACGCCGATGACGATGCCCAGCACGGTGAGGAAGGAGCGCAGCAGGTTGCGGCGGATCGAGCGCAGCGCGAGCAGCAGGGTGTTAAGCCACATGGCCGACCTCCCCGCTGAAATCGCTGTGGGTGGCGTGGGCACCGTCCGCCTTGAGCGCGACCGGGTGCGGGTTGGGTTCGTCGCTGGCGATCACGCCGTCCACAAAACGCACGATGCGTTTGGCGTAGGCCGCCATGTCGGGTTCGTGCGTGACCATCAGCACCGTGATGCCCTGCTCGGCGTTCAGGCGCCACAGCAGTTCCATGATCTCCTGGCTGCGGTGCGTGTCCAGGTTGCCGGTGGGTTCGTCGGCCAGCAGCACGCGCGGCTCGGTGACGATGGCGCGCGCGATGGCCACGCGCTGCTGCTGCCCGCCCGACAACTCGCCCGGCGTGTGGTGTTCCCAGCCCTTGAGGCCGACCTGTTCCAGCGCCCGCGCCGCGGCGGCGTGGCGCTTCGTGGCAGGCTCGCCGCGGTAGATCAGGGGCAGTTCCACGTTTTCCTGTGCCGAAGTGCGCGCCAGCAGGTTGAAGCCCTGGAACACGAAGCCCAGGTAACGCCGGCGCAGGCGGGCGCGCTCGTCGCGGCTGAGCGACTGCACCTGCACGCCCTGGAATTCGTACACGCCGGTGGTCGGCACGTCCAGGCAGCCCAGCGTGTTCATGGCGGTGGACTTACCCGAACCGCTGGGCCCCATGATGGCCACGAACTCGCCCTGTGCGATGTCCAGGTCCACGCCCTTGAGGGCCTGGAACGCGGTGTTGCCTTCGCCGTAGGTCTTGGTGATGCCGCGCAGGCGGATCAGGGGCGGTTGGTCGCTGATCGGGCGATCCGGCGCCGGGCCGCCCCAAGCCGGATCAGCCCCCGGACCCGGCCAGGACTGGGGCCCCTCCCTGTCCTGGGGCAGCGACCCGCTTTGCGGTGGAGCGTGGGGGCTCATGGCGTAGCCACCCGTTGTTCGGTGATGACCGCCATGCCTTCCTTCAGGCCTTCGCCGTTCACTTCGGTGGTGCGGCCGTCGCTGATGCCGGTGGTGACCTGCACCGCCACCGGCTGTCCGTTGTCCAGCACCCAGATCTGGCGTGGACCGCCGGCGCGGCGGTCGGTGCCGGCGGTCTTGGGGCGGGCGTTGCTCGGCGGGCGCGGCATCATCTTGGACAGGATGCTGCCGCCCGATGCGGTGGCCGTGCCGTTGCCGGTGGACGGCGCGAACCGCAGCGCCGTGTTGGGCACCACCAGCACGTCCTTCGCCTCCCTGGCCACGATGGTGGCGGCCGCCGTCATGCCCGGGCGCAGGCTCAGGTCGCTGTTGTCCACGTTCAGCGTGGTGGTGTAGGTGACCACGTTGTCGGTCTTGGTGGAGCCGAAGGCCACGCGCTGGATGGTGGCCGGGTAGCGGCGCGCCGGGAAGGCGCTGACGGTGAAGGTGGCCTTCTGGCCCACCTTGACGTTGCCCACGTCGGCCTCGTCCACCGCCACGTCCAGCTTGAGCTGGGTCAGGTCTTCGGCCACCGAAAACAGCGTCACGGCCTGCAGCGAGGCGGCCACCGCGTTGCCCGGGTCCACCGATCGGCTGAGCACCACGCCGTTGATGGGCGAGCGGATCGAGGCCTTGGACAGGTTGGTTTCGGTGGTGGCCAGGCCGGCGCGCGCCTCGCTCACGCTGGCCTGGGCAGCGGCTTCGCTGGCCACGGCGCGGTCCACCGCGGCACGGGCGCTGTCCAGTTCGGTGGCCGACGGCACCTTGCCGCCCGACAGCCGTGACACCTCTTCAAACCGCGCCAGCGTGGCGCGCACTTCCTTCACCGTGGCGCCGGCCTGCGCCAGCTGCGCCTGGGCCGACGCCAGCGCCGCGCGCGATTGCGTGACCTGGTCCACCAGCTTGGCGGTGTCCAGCTCCACCAGCACCTGGCCGGCCTGGATGCGGTCGTTCACGTCCACCGTCACGCGCTTGACCGTGCCCGAGAGTTCGCTGCCGATGTTGACCGAGCGGGTGGGCTGCAGCGTGCCGTTGGCCGCCACGGTCAGGGTGATGTCGCCCTTCTTCAGCGGCTCGGTCACGTAGACCGGCGCTGCCTTGGTGCTCTGCTGCGCCTGCCAGTAGGTCCAGCCGCCGGCCACCAGCACGGCGGCGGCGACACCGATCCACAGCGAGGAGCGCCGCCACCAGGGGCTGGGGTGGTCGCTGCCCAGCAGGGCTTGCAGGTCGGCGGGGGTGTCTTTTTTGGGGCTCATGGGGTTGGTGCGGGTTCGGTGTTCAGCGGGGTGCGGCGGTGTCGGCGTCGGGCGTCCAGCCGCCGCCCAGCGCCTTGTACAGGCGCACGTGGTCGGCGCTCAGCGTGGCCTGGGTGCTGGCCACGCTGTCCTGGGCACCCAGCAGGCTGCGCTGCGTGTCCAGCACGGTGCGGAAGTCGATCAGGCCGCTCTGGTAACGCTGTCGGGCCAGCAGCTCGGCGTTGGCCGCGGCCTCGGCGGCGGCCTGCTGGCGCGCCAGGCGTTCGCGGTCGCCGCGCAGGGCCAGCAGGGCGTCTTCCACCTCTTTCAAAGCGGTCAGCGCCGTGCCCTGCAGGCCGGCCAGTGACTGGTCCACCGCGGCCTGCTGGGCCTGCGCCTGGGCGCGCAGCGCGCCGCCGTCGAACAGCGGGGCCGACACGCTGGCCAGCAGCGAGCGCAGCACCGAAGCGCCGTCGGTCAGCGTGCCCAGCGTCAGGGCCGAGAGGCCCAGCGAACCGCTGAGCCGGAAGCTGGGGTAACGCGCCGCCTCGGCGGCCGAGAGGCGGGCGCGGGCCGCGTTCAGCTGTTCTTCGGCGGCCCGCAGGTCCGGCCGCTGGCGCAGCGTGTCGGCCGGGAAGGCCAGCGCCAGATCGGCCGGCGGCGCGGGGATGGCCGCTGCGCTGCCCAGCGTGCCCTGCAGCGCACCCGGCGCCTGGCCGGTGAGCATCGCCAGCGCGTTGAGCGACTGGCCGATGCCGGTCTGCAGCGCGGGTATTTGCGCGCGGGTCTGCTCGGTCGACACCACCGCCTGTTCCAGGTCCAGCGACGAGGCCAGGCCGGCCTGCACGCGCCAGCGGGTGATCTGCAGGGTGTCCTGCTGGGCCGCGAGGTTGCGCTGGGCGATCTGCAGGCGGGTCTGCAAGCCGCGCAGCTCGATGTAAGCCGCGGCCACTTCGGCCGCCAGCGACACCTGCACGTCGCCCAGGCTGGCCGCGGCGGCGCGGGCACTGGCCTCGCTGGCGTCCAGCGTGGCGCGGTTGCCGCCGAAGATGTCCGGTTCCCAGCTGGCATCAAAGCCCGCCTGGAAGCGGTTGTTGCCGTCGGCGTTGCCGTTCTGGCTGCGCTGTGCCGAGGCCGAGGCGCCAATGGACGGGCCGTTGGCGGCGGCCTGCGCGTCGCGCTGCGCGCGCGCCTGGCGCAGCGCGGCCTGCGCGCTTTTCACGCTGGTGTTGGCCTGCAGCGCCTGCGTCACCAGGCCGGTGAGCGTGGGATCGTTGAAGCGCTGCCACCACTGGGCCAGCGCGATGGGCTGGGCGCTGGCGGTGGCCGCGGACCACTGGGCGGGGGTGGCCAGCGGCGCGGGGGCATTGGCGGCCGGGTCGCTGCGCAGGCTGGCGCAGCCGCCCAGGGCCAGTGCCAACACCAGGGCGGTGGTCCGCCCGCCGAACGGCACGAGCATGGGGGTTCTTGTTCTCATGGTCAGGCCATTGTGAGCGCCGCGTTTGGCGCGGCTGCTGCGGAAATGTGAAGCGGGGGTAAAGCCGGGCGGCCCTCACTCCCTTACTGGAAGGCCACCTCGGCAAAGCTGCGCAGCTTGCGGCTGTGCAACTGGTCGACCCCGCCTGCGCGCAACAGTTCCACCGTGCGCAGGCCGATGCGCAAATGCTGGTCGACCCGCTCGCGGTAGAAGTGGTTGGCCATGCCGGGCAGCTTGATCTCGCCGTGCAGCGGCTTGTCGCTCACGCACAGCAGGGTGCCGTAGGGCACGCGAAAGCGGAAACCGTTGGCGGCGATGGTGGCGCTTTCCATGTCCAGCGCTACGGCGCGCGACTGCGAGAAGCGGCGCTGCGGCGTGTTGTCCGGCAGCAGTTCCCAGTTGCGGTTGTCGGTGCTGGCCACGGTGCCGGTGCGCATGATGCGCTTGAGCTCCTGCGGCGGCACGCCGGTGACGTCGGCCACGGCCTGCTCCAGCGCCACTTGAATCTCGGCCAGCGCCGGGATGGGCACCCACAGCGGCAGTTCCTCGTCGAGCACGTGGTCCTCGCGCACATAGGCGTGGGCCAGCACGTAGTCGCCCAGTTGCTGGCCGTTGCGCAGGCCGGCGCAGTGGCCCAGCATCAGCCAGGCGTGCGGGCGCAGCACGGCGATGTGGTCGGTGATGGTCTTGGCGTTCGACGGTCCGACACCGATGTTGACCATGGTGATGCCGGTGCGGTCGGCGCGCAGCAGGTGGTAGGCCGGCATCTGCGGCAGGCGCGGCGGGGCCTTGCCCAGCGCATCGATCGCCTCGGCGCTCAGTCCGGCGCGGCGCGTCACCACGTTGCCCGGTTCGACGAAGGCGATGTAGTCGCTGGCCGGGTCGGCCATCTCGGCATGGCCCAGCTGGATGAACTCGTCGATGTAGAACTGGTAGTTGGTGAACAGCACGAAGTTCTGGAACCAGTCGGGCGAGGTGCCGCTGTAGTGGCGCAGGCGCTGCAGCGAATAGTCCACCCGCGGGCCGGTGAACAGCGACAGCGGATGCGGCTCGCCCGGCTTGGGTTCGTGCGTGCCGTTGGCGATGCCGTCGTCCATCACGGTCAGGTCCGGCAGGTCGAACACGTCGCGCATCAGGGCGCGGCGCTCGACGCCCATCTCGCCCTCCACGTGCTCGTGTTCGGCGAACGAGAAGTGGATCGGGATCGGCTGCGTGCTGGTGCCCACCTCCAGCTTGCCGTCGTGGTTGGCCAGCAGCAGGCGGAACTGTTCGAGGTAATAGTCGGCGTACAGGTCGGGACGGGTGAGCGTGGTCTCGAAGCGGCCCGGGCCGGCGACGAAGCCGTAGCTCAGCCGGTTCTGCAAGCCGGCTTCCTGCCGCGAGACGCTGCGCGAGTGCAAGCGCACAAAGGGGTAGCAGGCGCGGATGCGGGCACCGCCGGTGTCGTGGCCATCCACGAAGTGGTGCATGGCCTCGCGCAGGAACGCGACGCTGCTGTCGTAGATGTGCTGCACCTGGGCCAGCGCGGCGGCCGGGTCGTCGAACAGCTGGGGGGCGATGAAGGTGGGGCTTTTGTGCATGCGGCTATTGTGGCGGCGCAACCCATGGCGCGTTGTGACAGTGCGCGGCCCGGCGCGGCGCTACAGTGGGGTGGCCCCGTTGCCCGCCCATCCGCATGCCCATGCCCGACGCCCTGATCCCCACCCCCGACGCCGCGGCCGCGCTGGCCGTGGCCCTGGGCTGCGGGCTGCTGGTGGGCATCGAACGCGAGCGGCGCAAGGGCAGCGGCCCAGGGCGTTCGTTCGCCGGCCTGCGCACCTTCGCCGTGGCCAGCGTGGTGGGCGCTGCGGCCGCGCTGACGCAGATCACCGGGTTGGTGGTCACCGGTGCGGCGCTGGTGGCCGGCCTCACGCTGCTGGCCTACTGGCGCGACCGGTCCGACGACCCCGGCGTGACGACCGAGATCGCGCTGCTGCTGACCTACCTGATCGGCGTGCTGTGCGTCTGGAGCCTGCCGCTCGCGGCGGGCCTGGCGGTGGGCTTGACGGCGTTGCTGGCCGGGCGCGACCGCCTGCACCGCTGGGCCTTGCAGTGGCTGCGGCCCGGCGAGGTGCGCGATGGCATCGTGCTGGCCGCGCTGGCGCTGATGGCCTTGCCCCTTGTGCCCGATCAGGCGCTGTGGGGCACGCCGCTGAACCCGCACAAGGTGGTGCAACTGCTGGTGCTGTTGCTGGGCGTGCAGTCGCTGGCGCACCTGGCGGCGCGGCTGCTGGCGGCGCGCCACGCGGTGGCGGTGTCGGCGCTGGCCTCGGGCTTCGTGTCCAGCACCGCCACCATCGCCACGCTGGGCCTGGCGGTGCGGGAGCAGGGCGCGAGCCCGCGGCTGATGGCCGGCGGCGGGCTGCTGTCCTGCGTGTCCACCCAGCTGCAGCTGCTGCTGGTGGCCGCGGCCATGCAGCCGGCCTGGCTGGCGCGGGCCTGGATGCCGGCCCTGCTGGGCGGGGCGCTGGTGGCGGCCTGGGGCTGGTGGCTGGTGCGCGGCGCGCCAGCCGATGGCGACGGACCCGCCGTGTCGTCCCCTCGCATCGAAGGCCTGTCGGCGCGCGGCGACGACCGCATGTTCAGCCTGCGTGGGGCGGCGGCGGTGGCCATGTTGCTCAGCGGCATCCAGCTGGCGGTGCACGCGCTGCAACGCTGGCTGGGCGATGCCGGTCTGGTCGCAGGCGCGCTGGTGGCGGCGCTGGCCGACCTGCACGCGGCCCTGGCGGCGGTGTTCTCCGCCACTGTGCCCGCGTCTGGCCCGGCCGGTGTGTGGGCCGTGGCCCTGGCCCTGCTGGTGCACGCGGCGAGCAAAAGCCTGACGGCCGGCCTGACCGGCGGCGCCGCCTACCTGCGCTGGCTGGCGCCGGGCCTGTGGCTGCATACCGTGCTGGTAGCGGCCGGGGTGCTGTGGTTCAGCTTTTGACCGGTTCGCGCATCGTCACGAACTCTTCTGCCGCGGTCGGGTGGATGCCGATCGTGCTGTCGAACACCGCCTTGGTGGCACCGGCTTTCATCGCCACCGCAAAGCCCTGCACGATCTCGCCCGCTTCGGCGCCGACCATGTGCAGGCCCACCACACGGTCGCTGGCGGTGTCCACGATCAGCTTCATCAGCGTGCGTTCGCTGCTGCCCGAGAGCGTGTGTTTGAGCGCCTTGAACTCGCTGCGGAAGACGGTGACCGCGCCGAAGCGCTCGCGCGCCTGCGCCTCGCTGTAGCCCACGGTGCCGATGCTCGGGTGCGTGAACACGGCGGTGGGGATGAACTCGTAGCCCATGCTGCGCGGCGCCTTGCCGGGCGCGGGGCCGAACAGCTGGTCCACCACCACCATGGCCTCGCCCAGCGCCACGGGTGTGAGCTGCACGCGGTTGGTCACGTCGCCCACGGCCCAGATGCTGGGCACGTTGGTGCGGTAGTGGTCGTCCACCAGCACCTCGCCCTGCGCGCCCTGGGCCACGCCCACGGTGTCCAGTCCCAGGCCTTGCACGTTCGGCTGGCGGCCGGTGGCGTAGAGCACCGCGTCGGCCATCACCACATTGCCGTCTTCCAGTTCTGTGCGCAGGCCGTCAGCGGTCTTGCGGATGTCCACCACGCCCGCGTTCAGGCGCAGGTCCACACCGGCTTTCTGCATTTCACCGGCCACGAAGTGGCGGATCTCGTCGTCGAAGCCACGCAGCACCTGTTCGCCACGGTAGAGCTGCGTGACCCGCGATCCCAGCCCGTTGAAGATGGACGCAAATTCGCAGGCGATGTAGCCGCCGCCGACCACCAGCAGGCGCTGCGGGAAGGGGTCGAGGTCGAACACCTCGTTGGACGTGATGACGTGCTCGCGCCCCACGAAGTGCGGCACAAAGGGCGTGCCGCCGGTGGCGATCAGGATGTTCGCGGCCGTGAAGGACTGGTGACCGGGCGAGCCGTCGGCGTTGAGCGT
Organism: Hydrogenophaga sp.; assembly: GCF_051007235.1. Taxonomy (GTDB): domain Bacteria; phylum Pseudomonadota; class Gammaproteobacteria; order Burkholderiales; family Burkholderiaceae_C; genus Hydrogenophaga. The sequence goes on from NZ_JBPCSJ010000351.1 coordinate 18,208, forward strand.
GGCCACGGTCACGGCGTTGGGTCCGTCCAGGCGCGCGAAGCCGTTGAGGACCGTGACGCCCGACCCGCGCAGCAGGTTGCCGTAGACACCGTTGAGGCGGCTGATTTCCTTGGCGCGGTTGGCCTTGAGGGTGGCCCAGTTGAGCGACGGCCTGTCGCCCTCCCATCCATAGCCGTGCGATTCCTCGAAGGCTTCGGCGTAGTGCGCCGCGTAGCTGTAGAGCTTCTTGGGGATGCAGCCCACATTGACGCAGGTGCCGCCCAGGCCGTCGGTGCCCAGGGCCTCGGCCAGCGCGACGCGGGCGCCGCGGCCCGCGGCCATGCGCGCGGCGCGCACGCCGCCGCTGCCACCGCCGATGACAAAAAGATCAAAGTCGTGAGTGCTCATGGATACCCCTTGGGGTCCCTCCGCGGGACCGAGTCGGGCATCTTAAGCGCGGGTCTTCAAGCCCGCTGGCATGGGGTTGGGCACACGCGGACCCAGCCCCGCGCGACGCGCTGGGCTGCCGGCTCAGGCGCCGCGCACCTCGTCGGCCCGCATCACGCGGCGCTTGGCCATTTCGCGGCCCATGCCCAGGGTGTCCAGGCCCTGCAGACGCTTCCTGGCCTCGGGGTAGGCGATGGACTCTTCGAGCAGGATATGGTCGAGGTACAGCGCTTCGAACACCTCCAGCGCATGGCGCAGTTCGGCGGTGTCGAACCACAGGTTGCCACCGGTGGCCGCTTCCAGCGACGGGGCGATCTGGATCCAGTTCTCCTCCAGCCAGCCGTGGTCCTGGATCAGGTGTTCGGTGGCCTGCACCACCTCGGCGTTCTGGCTGGCCAGCAGGGACGGGAAGATGTGCTTTTCTTCGTCCAGGTGGTGCTGTCGCGCTTCCCCGTTGAAATAGTCGAGCACGCGCCGGGCGGTGCCGCGGGTGGCGTCGTTCAGGCCCTCGTTCTCGATCGCATCCACCAGCGTGTGCAACAGCTGCAACTGTTGCTGGATGTCCTGGTGGGTGCTGTCCAGAAACTCGAAAACGGCGATCGATACAGGGGCTGCGCTCATGGTGAACTCCTCAATGACGATGGGGCCATTCTGGAGATGCTGCGCCGCCGCAAATTGATCTTCCTCAAACAGAAAGCCCGCCGAAGCGGGCTTCCGATGAACTGCCAAACCCAGCCAGGCATCCGGCGCACGGGTCTGGTGCAAGGATGCGGTGGAACCGGCTCTGCCGGGCCACTCGCATCGCCCCCTGGGGGTTGACGCGAAGCGGCGCGGGGG
>NZ_JBPCSJ010000352.1:0-1284 GCF_051007235.1 Hydrogenophaga sp.
TGCGTCGGGTCCTTGATGTCGCAGGTCTTGCAGTGCACGCAGTTCTGCGCGTTGATCACCAGCTGATCGGCCCCGTCCTTGCTCACGAACTCGTACACCCCGGCCGGGCAGTACCGGCTCTCGGGTCCGGCGTACTTGGCCAGGTTGACCTTCACCGGCACGCTCGCGTCCTTGAGGGTCAGGTGCGCCGGTTGCTGCTCCTCGTGGTTGGTGTTGGAGACGAACACGCTGGAGAGCCGGTCGAAGGTGATCACGCCGTCCGGCTTGGGGTAGGTGATCTGCGGCATCTCGGCCGCCGGGCGCAGCTTGGTGTGGTCCTTGGTGGTGTTGTGCAGCGTCCAGGGCGGCACGCTCACGCCCACCTTGGGCAGGAACCAGTGCTCCACACCGGTCATGAGCTTGCCCATCAGCGCGCTCTTCTTGAACCAGTTCTTGAAGTTGCGGTAGGTCCAGAGTTCTTCGTGCAGCCAGCTGGCCTTGAAGCCGGTCTCGAAGGCCGTGAGTTCGTCGCACTGGCGGCCCGCGGCCACCGCCTCGAACGCCGCTTCGGCGCACAGCATGCCGCTCTTGATGGCGGCGTGGCTGCCCTTGATGCGGGCGGCGTTCAGGAAACCCGCATCGCAACCCACCATGGCACCGCCCGGGAACACTGTCTTGGGCAGGGCCTGCGGCGTGCCGTTGTTCAAGGCGCGGGCGCCGTAGCCCAGGCGCTTGCCGCCTTCGATGTGGGCCTTGATGCTGGGGTGCGTCTTCCAGCGCTGCATCTCTTCGAACGGGCTCATCCAGGGGTTCTGGTAGTCCAGACCGATGACGTAACCCAGCGTGACCTTGTTGCCTTCGAGGTGGTAGAGGAAACCACCACCAAAGGCGTCGTCGTTCAGCGGCCAGCCGGCGGTGTGCACCACCAGGCCGGGCTTGGCCTTGTCGGCCGGCACTTCCCACAGTTCCTTGATGCCGATGGCGAAGGTCTGCGCGTCCTTGCCTTCATCGAGCTTGTACTTGGCGATCAGCTGCTTGCCCAGGTGACCGCGCGCGCCTTCGGCGAACACGGTGTACTTGGCGTGCAGTTCCATGCCGATCTGGAAGCTGTCCATCGGCTCCCCGTCTTTGCCCACGCCCTGGTTGCCGGTGGCCACGCCCTTGACCGATCCGTCGTCGTTGTAGAGCACTTCGGCGGCCGAGAAGCCGGGGAAGATCTCCACGCCCAGGGCTTCGGCCTGCTCGCCCAGCCACTTGGTCACCGCGCCCAGGCTGATGACGTAGCAGCCGTGGTTGTCGAAGTTG
>NZ_JBPCSJ010000353.1:0-2805 GCF_051007235.1 Hydrogenophaga sp.
GAAGTCGATCCGCCAGACCCTTGCGACCGTCGCGCTGACCCTGCTGGCCTTGTGCGGTGAGCCCGCGCAGGCCGCGCTGCAGATCACCGACGACGCGGGCGTGGTGGTGCACTTTGAACGCTCGCCGCAGCGCATCGTGAGCCTGCTGCCGTCGCTGGCCGAGACGGTGTGCGAACTGGGGCAGTGCGCGCGGCTGGTGGGTGTGGACCGCTATTCCGACTTCCCGGCCAGCCTGAAGCGGCTGCCCCAGGTGGGTGGCGGGCTGGACCCAAACATCGAGGCCATCGTCGCGCTGCGGCCCGACGTGGTGCTGATGGCGACGTCCTCGCGCGCGGCCGAACGCCTGCGCGCCCTGGGCCTGAAAGTGGTGGCGCTGGAGCCCAAGACGCACGCCGACGTGCAGCGCGTGATGCTCAAGATCGGCCAGCTGCTGGAGGTGGCCGACGCGCAGAAGATCTGGCGCGCCATCGACGCCGCCGTGATGGCGGCGGCCCAGTCCGTCCCGCCCGCGGCCCGCGGCGCGCGGGTGTATTTCGAGGTCAACCAGGGGCCCTACGCGGCGGGTGAAAGCTCGTTCATTGGCGAGACCCTGACCCGGCTGGGCGCGAAGAACATCGTGCCCGCATCGCTCGGGCCCTTCCCGAAGCTCAACCCCGAATTCATCGTGCGCGCCAACCCGGACCTGATCATGGTCGGCGAACGCAACGTCGAGGGCATGGCGCAGCGCCCGGGCTGGGCCGGCATGCGCGCGGTCCGTGAACAGCGGCTGTGTGTGTTCCCGGTGGCGGAGTCCGATGCGCTGGTGCGCCCCGGCCCGCGCATGGCCGAAGGCGCGCGCATCATGGCCCGCTGCCTGGCCGGCAAGTCGCCCGGCACCGGGAAAGCGAAATCGTGAACGCCCGCCGCGCGTCGTGGCTGGTCGTGGGCATGCTGCTCGTGGCACTGGCGCTGGCCGCGCTGGGGGTTTGCGTGGGCAGCGCCGGTTTCGAGAACCTGATCGGTCCCCTGCTGAACCCGCAGGCCGATCCGGCCGCCACCGCCATGGCGCAGCAGATCGTGTGGGAGATCCGCCTGCCGCGCACCCTGGGGGCCTGGATGGCGGGCGCGTTGCTCGGACTGGCGGGTGCGGTGGCGCAAGGCCTGTTCCGCAACCCGCTGGCCGATCCTTTTCTGCTGGGCAGCGCCTCCGGGGCGTCGCTGGGCGTGGCGCTGGCGCTGGCCGCCATGGGCGGCGGCGCTGGCATGCTGGGCGGCAGCATGATGAACGGTGCGGCCGTGAGTGTGTTTTCGGGCAGCGCACTGGTGCGCCTGGGCCTGACCGGCGCAGCCTTTTGCGGCGCGGTGCTGGCGGTGTTGCTGACGCTGGTGCTTTCGCGCGGCGTGCAGCACACGCTGCGCCTGCTGCTGGCCGGGGTGGTGGTGGGCGTGGTGCTGGGTGCGATGACGCACCTGGTACTGGTGTTTTCGCCCGAGTCGTTGCAGGCCATGCAGGCCTTCATGCTGGGTTCGACCAGCTTCGTGGGCTGGACCGCCTGCCTGCTGATGGCGGGCGTTTGGGCGCTGTGCGCGTTGGCTGCCTGGCTGTTCGCGCGCGTGCTCGACGGCCTGAGCCTGGGCGATGCGACCGCGCGCAGCCTGGGCTTGCCGCTGGGCCCCATGCGCGCCGCGCTGGTGGGCGTGCTGGCGCTGGCCACTGGCACCGCCGTGGCGCAGACCGGGTTGATCGCGTTCGTGGGCCTGGCCGCGCCGCACCTGGTGCGCTCGCTGGTCAAGACCACCAGCGCCCGCCTGATGCTGCTGGCCAGCTCAATGGGCGGTGTGCTGCTGATGGCGGCCGACACGCTGGCGCGCTGGTTGATCGCGCCGCAGGAACTGCCGGTGGGCGTGCTCACCGCGGTGCTCGGCGGCGGTTACCTGCTGTGGCTGATGCAGCGCAACACACGTGCCTCGCGCGGAGGTGGGTTGTGAACCTCGCGATCCAGACCTGCGACCTGAGCGCCCGCCTGGGCGACGAGCCGATCCTGCACCGTATCTCGCTGAACCTGCCGCAGGGTCGCTGGACCAGCATCGTCGGCCCCAACGGCGCGGGCAAGTCCACCTTGCTGCGCTGTCTGGCCGGCCTGCTGCCGCACAGCGGTGCGGTGGCGCTGCTGGGCCGGCCGCTGGCCGACTGGCCGCACCGCCAGCGCGCACAACAACTGTCGTGGCTGGGGCAGAGCGAGGCCAGCGCCGACGACCTGACGGTGTGGGACGTGGCCATGCTCGGCCGCCTGCCGCACCAGGCCTGGCTGAGCCCGCCCAGCGCCGCCGACCACGCGGCGGTGGAGCGCGCGCTGCGCGCCACCCAGGCCTGGGACTGGAGGGCCCGCACGCTGGGCCAGCTCTCGGGCGGCGAGCGCCAGCGCGTGCTGCTGGCCCGCGCGCTCGCGGTGGAGGCGCAGGTGCTGCTGATGGACGAACCCCTGGCCAACCTCGACCCGCCACACCAGGCCGACTGGCTCGATCTGGTGCAGGCGCTGGTGCGCGACGGCCGGACGGTGGTGAGCGTGCTGCACGAAGTGGGCATGGCGCTGCACGCCGACGAGCTGGTGGTGATGGCCCAAGGCCGCATCACGCACCAGGGGGCGTGTGCCGATGCCGCCACGCACCGCGCGCTGGAAGCCGTTTTTGACCACCGCATCGAGGTGCACGCCCTGCAAGGGCAGTGGGTGGCATTGCCGCGGAACAACCCTTTGAAAGCCTCACACCATGCAGATTGAAACCCCGCCGACCGACAAGCCGTACGACAAAGCCGAGGGCGAGCGC
>NZ_JBPCSJ010000354.1:0-3545 GCF_051007235.1 Hydrogenophaga sp.
CAGGGCGAATGGGTGCGCGACATCAAGAGCGCCGACTGGCCGGGTGTGGCCCGCCTGTGCGCTGAGTTGCTGTCCACCCGCACCAAAGACCTGCGCCTGGCCGGCTGGATGACCGAAGCGCTGTCTCACACCCGTGGTTTTGCTGGCATGGCCGAGGGTCTGACGGTCTGTGCAGATCTGAGCGAAACCTTCTGGGATGCTCTGCACCCACAGGCGGACGAGGACGCCCCCGCCGATCAGCTTGGCGAGCACTTCGAACAGCGCATCGGCAACCTGACCTGGTTGATGACGCAGGTAGCAGAACTGGCCCAGACGCAGCCCTTGATCGTGGGCAAGGCCGATGGCGCTGCGTTTGGGCGCCGCCTCATCGAAGCCGTGCGCTCGCGCAAGCACTCAGATGCCGACACCGATCAGGAGCCGAACGAGGCACAGATCGCACAGGCGCTGGCGCAGACGCCGGCTGATGCGCTGTTGGCGTCGTTGGACGGAGCGCAGGCAGCGTTGGACGCCCTGGCCCGACTGCAAACCGTGGTCGATGCCCAATTGGGTGTGGATGGCCCGAACTTCAGCAATGCCCGTAACGCCTTGAGCGACGCAAACCACCTGCTCAAACGCTTTGCCAAGGAACGCGGGCTGTTGCAGACCAGTGAGGCAGACCCAGCCGAAGCCGCCAATACGGCCGATGCTTCAGGAACCAGTGCACCCGCCTTCACCGGCGGTGCTCCCGCCACTCGCGCCCAGGCCCTGGCGCAGCTGCGCCAGGTCCCCGAGTACTTCCGCCGCACCGAGCCACACAGCCCGGTGGCTTATCTGGCAGACAAGGCTGCCAAGTGGGGCGAGGTGCCGCTGCACCAGTGGCTGCGCAGCGTGCTCAAGGACCCGGCTTCGCTGGCGCAGATCGAAGAGCTGCTGGGCGTGGAGCCGCCGCCGTCTGATTCCTGAGCTTATGGCAGTGGGTAGCATGCGCGCATAACCGCTGTGAGCGCATCTGAAACCCTGGCCGTTGACGCCCTCACCAGCCGGCTGGACTTTGCCCGGCTGCTGGACCAGCGCCACCGGCTCATGCAGGTCCAAACCGCATTGCCGGCGCTGTCGCTGATCCCCGAGCGCGTGGTGATGCGAGAAGCCGTGGGCCAGCCGTTCGAGCTGCAATTGCAGTGCTTGTCCACCAGCGCGCACCTGGAGCTCAAGACCCTGCTCGGTGAGCAGATCTCGCTCAAGCTCCTGCAGTCCGATGGCGCCTATGTGCCCTGGCACGGCTACGTATTCGAAGCCGCGCAACTGGGCGCCGATGGCGGCCTGGCGCGCTACGCGCTGACCATGCGGCCGTGGCTCTCGGCCCTGGCCCTGCGCCGCAACAGCCGCGTGTTCCACGACCAGACCGCGATACAGGTGATCGAGGCGGTGTTGGCCGACCACCAGCCGCAATCGAACTGGCGCTTTGAGGTGTCCGAGCCCCTGCGCGTGCGCAGCCTGTGCACGCAGTACCGGGAGACCGACCTGGCGTTCGTGCAGCGCCTGCTGGCCGCCGAAGGGATGTCGTACCACTTTGAGCACCTGGACGGCCAGGCCGCCGCCGACGCAGATGCGGCGCAACACGCCAGACATGTGATGGTGATCACCGACCGGCTGGCCCAGCGCCCAGCCCTGGGCACGGTGCGCTTCACCAGCCAGCACGCCACGGCCGGCCTGGGCGGCCAGCGCGACAGCATCACCGCCTTCATGGCACAGCGCGATCTGGCGCCCAACGCGGTGACCCTGGCCGCCTGGGACTACAAGCGCCTGGCCGGCTTGACCGCTGAAGACGCCAGCACCCTGGACCTGGGCGAGCTGCCCGTGCTGCAGGTGTACGACGGCAGCGGCGCTTACCGCTACGAGAGTCCTGAACATGCCCAGCGCGCCGCCGCCCTGGCGCTGGCCGCGCTGGAGCTGGACTTCAAACGCTTCGAAGGCCAGGGCAGCGCCCGCCACTTCAAGGCCGGGCACAGCTTCGAGCTGATCGATCATCCCCTGTACGGCGCCAACAGCAGCGCCTTCAACTACAGCGGCGCCCTGCTCGCTTCGCACCAGCGCGCCACCCAGTCCCAGCACAACGCCTTCACCCTGCTGGCGGTGGAACACCACTGCGCCAACAACCTGGGCGCCGATCTGGCCGCGCTGCTGGGCCACAGCGATATCGAGCACGGCACCTACAAGAACCACTTCCACTGCGCCCCAGCGGCCGCGGTGGTGGTGCCTCGCCACCTTCCGCAGCCCACCGCCTGGGGGGTGCAGAGCGCCACCGTGGTGGGTCTGTCAGAAGAGCCGGTGGAGACCGAGCGCGATCACCGCATCCGGGTGCGCTTTGCCTGGCAGGACGCCAGCGGGGGCGCCGCTGGCGAGAACACAGGCAACTTCCCCACCAATGCCCCGGGCACCTGGGTGCGTGTCGCCGCACCGTGGGCCGGGGCCAACTGGGGCGCATCCCTGGTGCCGCGCATCGGCTCCGAGGTGGCCATCGAGTTCATCGAAGGAGACATCGACCGCCCGGTGGTCGTGGGTGCGCTGTACAACGGCGCGGACGCGCCGCCCTTTGCCGCCGGGGTCGATTCGGGCGTGAACCACAGTGGCGTGCTCTCGGGCTGGCACACCCACAGCCTCGATCAGTGTGGGTTCAACCAGTGGGTGCTGGACGACGCCACCGGCCAGCTGCGCATGCGCCTGGCCTGCAGCTACACCGCGGCCGAGGTAGGCCTGGGCCACCTGATCGGCCAGAACCCGGCCAGCGCCCAGCGCGGTGCCTGGCGCGGCTCGGGCTTTGAAGCGGCCAGCCAGGGCTGGGGCGTGCTGCGAGCGGCGCAAGGCCTGCTGATTTCCACCAGTGCGCGCAGTGGCACCTACGGCAGCGCGCAGAGCACGCAGATGGACGCCAGCGAAGCGGTCGCCCAGCTCAAGGGCGCGCGAGACCTGGGTCAACGCCTCTCAGATGCGGCGGCCCACAGCGGCGCGCTGGCTCTGCACAGCCACGACGGCGGCACCAGCGTGCAGCAACTGACCGAGCAGATCGACCCGCAAGCCCAGGGCAAGCTCGGTGGCAGCCTCAACGGACAAAACGCGGTGTTCGACCCCGCGGGCAGCCGTGACGGCAGCACGCCGGTGCACCAGTTCGCACAACCGGTCGCGGTGCTCGACACACCCAGCAGCCTGGTCCTGGCCAGCGACGGTCCCATCGCCCAGTACGCAAGCGAGCACCTGGGCCACGTGTCCCAGGGCGACGTGCAGCTCAGCGCCGCGCACACCGCATCACAGGTCAGCGGTCAGACCACCAGCCTGTTCACCCACACTGGCGGCCTGCAGGTCAAGGCCGCCAACGGCCCGGTGAGCCTGCGCGCCCACACCGACACGCTGCAGCTGCTGGCCAACAAAGACATCCAGATCCTCAGCGTCAACAGCGAGATCACCGTCAGCGCCCAGAGCAAGATCGAACTCATCGGCGCCGATTCAGGCATCACGCTAGAGGGCGGCAACATCACCTTCACCACGCCGGGAACCTGGAACGCCAAGGG
>NZ_JBPCSJ010000355.1:0-6419 GCF_051007235.1 Hydrogenophaga sp.
CCCTGGCCATGCCTTACTTCCAGTCCGAAGAAAAGTGGAAGGCGCGCGGCCTGCTGGCGGCCATCGTCGCGCTCAACCTGGGCGCGGTCTACATGCTGGTGCTCATCAACGACTGGAACCGCGTCTTCTACGACGCTCTGCAGAACAAGGACGCCGCGGTGTTCTGGCGCGAGCTGGGGCGCTTCACCTACCTGGCGTTCGGCTTCATCGTGATCGCGGTCTACCGCTTCTACCTGACGCAGCTGCTGGAGATGCGCTGGCGCGCCTGGATGACCGGCCACTACCTCGACCGCTGGCTCGCCGACAAGGCCTTCTACCACCTGGAGCTGGCGCGCTTCTCGCAAGACGCGCACGCCATCCCCGACAACCCGGACCAGCGCATCGCCGAAGACATCAACCGCTTCACCACCTACTCGGTCAGCCTCTCCATGGGCCTGCTCAACGCGGTGGTCACGCTGGTGAGCTTCGTCGGCATCCTGTGGTCGCTCTCGGGCAGCTTCGCGTTTTCCTACAACGGCAGCGAATACACCATCCCCGGCTTCATGGTCTGGATGGCGGTGGTCTACGCGCTGGCCGGCAGCGTGATCACGCACTACCTGGGCCGCCCGCTGATCGCACTGAACTTCGAGCAGCAGCGGGTGGAGGCGGATTTTCGCCACCACATGGTGCGGGTGCGCGAGTACAGCGAATCCATCGCACTGGACCGCGGCGAACCGGTGGAGCGCCAGCAGATCGGCGGGCGCTTCACCGCGGTGCTGGCCAACTACCTGGCCCTGATCCGCCGGCAAAAGCGCCTGACCTGGTTCACCGTGGGCTATGGCCAGGCGGCCGTGGTGTTCCCCTTTGTCGTGGCGGCCCCGCGCTTTTTCAGCGGTGCCATCCAGCTCGGGGAGCTGATGCAGATCTCGTCGGCCTTTGGACGGGTGCAGGACTCGCTGTCGTGGTTCGTCGACAACTACGACAGCCTGGCCCGCTGGCGCGCCACCACCGACCGCCTGACCAGTTTTGAGGAGAGCTTCCAGCGCGTGCAGGCCGCCGCCCGGACCGCGGCCCAGCAACAGCAGACCGGCGCTGCCGACGCCCTGCAGATCGACGAGGCCCAGGTGGGCCTGCCCGATGGCCGGCCGCTGCTGACCGCGCAGGGCCTGCGCCTGAGCGCGGGCGACACGGTGCTGCTCAAAGGCCCTTCGGGCAGCGGCAAGTCCACCCTGTTCCGCGCGCTGGCGGGCATCTGGCCCTGGGCGCGCACCCGCGTGCAGCGCCCGGCCGACTTCGATGCGCGCGCCATGTTCCTGCCCCAGCGCCCGTACTTCCCCAACGGCGCGCTGCGCGACGCCCTGGCCTACCCGGCCCCACCCGACCGCTACTCCGACGCGCAGCTGCAGCAGGCGCTGCGCGACGCGCTGCTGCCGCAGCTGGCCGACGACCTGGACCGGCAGGACACCTGGGGCCAGAAACTCTCGGGCGGCGAGCAGCAACGCCTGGCCATCGCCCGCGCCTTCCTCAAGCGGCCGCGCTGGCTGTTCCTCGACGAAGCCAGCAGCGCGCTGGACGAAGACGCCGAGCGCACGCTGTACGACCAGCTGCGTGCCCGCGTGGCACAGGAGGACGGCGCCCTGGTCTCCATCGCCCACCGCCCCACGGTGGCCGCGTTCCACGAACGGCAGTGGCGGCTGGAAGGCGACCCGGCGCCGGGCCAGGGCCTGCGGATTCAGGCGGTCTGAGCGCGCATCACCAGCGGGCCAGCAGCGTCACGCCCACCTGGTGCTGTTCCAGCACCGGGACGATGCCCACCCGCAGCCCCGGCGCGGGTTGGACCAGCCACATCGCCGATGCCTCGGCCACCAGCGCCGAGCCCAGGATGTCACCCCAGCGGTGGCGCCGGGCGTCCACCCGCGTCTGACCCACGTACGCCGCCGCCAGGTACAGCGGCGCGGATGCCAGCCAGCCATGGCGCTGCCGCACATAGGCCGCCGACGAAAACGCCCAGGCGGCATGCCCGGAAGGGAAGGACTGCCGGTCCGAACCATCGGGGCGCTCCACGCGGGTCGTGTGCTTGAGCACCTCGGTGCCCAGCGCGGTGACGCCCAGGCTCTGCGCGAACTGCCACGCCCCTTCGGTGTCACCGCGGACCAGCTCGGTGCCCAGCGTCGCCGCGGGCAACACCACCGCCAGCAGCTCCCCGGTGTGGCGTTGCGACTGGGCCTGAGTGGAGGCGGCCAGTGCAGCCAGCGCCAGGCCCAGCACGGCGTGCACCGCCGGGCGCCGGCGGACAGGGGTCGGTGACAAAAGGAACATGGGTGGTCTCCTGCGTTGTGGTGCGGTGGGGCGAGCGGTCTGCGCAGGACCGTCGCGAGGCGCATTGTTGTCAAGACATTGTGCCCGCATCCATCGGTATCTCTTGCCCACCAACCACCACCGGCGTAGGCTGGAAGGCCCCGCCTGGAATCACACGTGAGCCAACACCCTGCACCGCCGTCCCATCCGGCTGGCCCAGCGGCCATGCTGGCGCTGTACCGTGCGCGGGCCGCTCACTATGACGACGAACTGGCGCCCTTCGAGCCGCTGCGAGCGGCGGCCATCGAGCGCCTGCAGCTACAGCCCGGCCAGACCGTGCTCGACATGGGCTGCGGCACCGGTCTGAGTTTGCTGCCGCTGCTGCAGCGGCTGGGGCCGCGGGGCCGCATCGTCGGCATCGAGCCCTGCCCCGACATGCTCGCCCGCGCCCGCGAACGGCTCACGCCCGCGCAGCGCCCGCAGGTCAGGCTGGTACAGGCCTCGGCCGAAGGTGCCCGCTGGCGCGGCAATGCCGACGCGGCCCTGCTGCACTTCACGCACGACATCGTGTGCCACCCGGGCGCACTCGACAACGTGTTCGCCCACCTGAAACCCGGCGCCCGCGTGGTGGCCACCGGCCTGCAATGGGCGCCGCCCTGGGCGATGGCGGTCAACGCCTTGGTGCTGGGCTCGGCGCTGTACTCGATCAGCTCGCTCAAAGGGCTGGACCGGCCGTGGAGCGGCCTGGCGCAGCGCCTGCAGAATCTGGTGGTGACACCCGAATGGCTGGGCAGCGTCTACATCGCATCTGGCACCGTGCCGCCAGGCATGGCGCCTGGCGGACTGCGCCGCACGCGTCAGCGGGCAGGCGGTGCGTCGGCCTCGGGCGCTGCCGGTGCGCGGAAAAAGGTCGTGATGTAGTTGACCCGTGTGTCCCGGCACCACGCCGCCGTGTGGCGGATCGGGTTGTAGCGCATGCCCCGCAGGTCGCCCGGCTGCAAGCCGGCACCGGTAGCGGCTGCCGACAGTTCGGACGGCCGCACCAACTGCCGCCAGCGGTGCGTGCCGCGGGGCAACACGCGCAGCACGTATTCGGCGCCAACGATGGCAAACAGGTAGCTTTTCCAGGTGCGGTTGATCGTCGAGACCAGCAACAAGCCGCCCGGTGCGACGCTGCGCGCCACCCTGTGGACGAAGGCGGGTACATCGTCCACGTGTTCCACCACCTCCAGCGCCAGCACCACGTTGAACATTTCGTGCGCTTGCAGCGTCTGGCCGGGATCGCCGAGCCGGTATTCCACGGCAACGCCTTGCTGGGCGGCGTGCAGGCTGGCAGCGGCCACATTGCCCGGGGAAGCGTCCACGCCCACCACCCGCGCACCCAGGCGTGCCAGCGGCTCGGCCATCAGGCCACCGCCACAGCCCATGTCGAGCACGCGCAGATCGCGCAGACCATCGGTAGCCGGGTCAAAGCCGAAGTGCTGGCCGATGCGCTCGACCACATAGCCCAGCCGCAGCGCATTGACCACGTGCAGCGGCCTCATGGGGCCTTCGCTGTTCCACCAGGTGGCGCTCAGGCGGTTGAAGCGTTCGATTTCAGAGGCGATGGCGGTCATGGCACGGCGGTGTGGGGGGGAGGTCAGATGTGGCGGCACACGGCCACGGCGCCGCGCGAACCCAGGTCCACCACACGGCACCAGGCGCGCAGTGGCCAGGCTTGGACGGCGCTGCCCCGGGCGGTGGCGGCTTCGTCGCGGTGGGCCCGTTCGTCGCGTTGGCATTCCAGCAGCGCCTGGTGCAGCGGGCGCAGGGTGGGCTGGGCGTGTTGCAGCGCCGCCAGCCGGGCCAGCTGCTCGCCGTAGTGCCGATCCACGAAGGTTTCCACCGCTTCAACGGTGGCGTACACCGCCCGCGGCCCGGCCAGGGCCGGCAGCGCGCCGGTGAGCCAACCGGCCAGGCGCCAGGCGGGCAGCAGGCGACTGCGGTGCGCAGGGGGCAGCCACGATTCGACCAGCGCGAGGTGCGCGCGCTCGGTGGTCAGGTGGCGCTGGGCAAAGTCGCGCAAGGCAGGGTCGCGGGCGAAGCGCAGCACGCCCAGGTAAATGCAGACGGCGCCGGTCTCGCCGGCGTGGTCGGTGCGCAGGTCGGCCCGCACTTCGCGCGGCAGCGTGGGGCTGGCGGCCGCCGCTGTGGGGGTCATGGCGGCGGTGGGGGCTTGCGTGGGATGGGACATGGCAGGGCTTGTGAGCAGCGAGGTTGTGGGCGGGGGCTTGCAAGGGCGGCTCTGCGTTCACGCGGGCGGGATCGCGGCAGCAAGCCGCTGGTCTGACAGCCCGCCGCTAGGTTCTGCGCCAGCCCCGGCGCAGCACCAGAAAGGCACGGTAGCCGCCTTCAAGCACCCACAGCGTGGCCGGTGTGCCCAGCAAGCGCCCCAACCAGGCCCAGCGCGGCAGGTTGCGCCACAAGCTGGTGAACGCGGCTGCGCCACTCACCAGCCGGCCGTCGGGCAGGCGCAGGTGCAGGCGCTGCAGGGCGGCATCGGGGGTCAGGCCCTGCCCCAGCTGGTGGGGCTCGCAACGGGTCACATCCACCCACTGCACGCGGTCGGCTCCCGGCTGGCGCTGGTACATCGCGATCTCGCGCGAACACACCGGACAGCCGCCGTCGTAATACAGCGTGGGCGCGTTCTGGGTAGTTTCATTCATGGCGGGATGTTAGTTCATATCAACTCAAAAGCCATGCAACCAATGAAAACCCATCAAAAATCCACGGTAATCGAACGCAAAATAGACTCATTTTTGGAATAATTCGATACATGACCCACTCGACCGTCAACACCACCACGCCAGCAGCCTTGCCCGAGCCAGGCTTTCGCAGCAGCGCCGTGGCCCGCATGGCGGGCATGCCGGTGTCCACCCTGCGCATCTGGGAACAGCGCTACCAGGCCGTGGCACCGGGCACATCGCCCACCGGTCACCGGCTGTACTCCACGGCCGATGTGCAGCGTGTCGTGCTGCTGCGGCAGCTGACCGGCAACGGTCACGCCATTGGCTCGCTGGCCGGACTGGACATGGCACAGCTGCAGGAGGTTGCCGCCGCCCACCCGCCACATCGCCAACCGCAGGTGCTGCCAAGCGGCACCGCCGCGCCACGCGCGCACCTGCGTGTGGTGGTGGTGGGCCCAGCCATGGCCCACAGGCTGCAACGCCTGGCCCAACCGCACCGCGACGTGCCGCTGCAGGTGGTGGCGGTGTTCGGCACGCTGGCCGAGGCGGCACGGAGCGCCGCCACCGCTCCGGTCGACCTGCTGTTGTGGCAGACCGCCGGTCTGCAGGTGGATGCACTGGCCGACCTGCGCGCCACACGGGCCGCCTGGGCGCCGTCCGCTGTGGCCGTGACCTACCGCTTTGCCAGCGCCGCCGCGCGAGAAGCGCTGGCCCGCATCGGTGCGGTGGTGGCGCGCGAACCCGCCGATGACGATGCCCTGGCCGCCTGGCTGGCATCGCTGCCCGCCCCGCCCCACCACGGCGCCCACGCCCCCACCACCGCCCAGGTGCAGGCTGGCACGGGGCAGCCGTGGCTGCCTGCAGCCCTGGGCGACACCCGCATGCCGGTGCCCGCGCCCCGCTTCGACGACGCCACACTGACGGCCTTCGCCGGCCTGGACAACGGCGTGGCCTGCGACTGCCCGACCCACGTGGCCGAGCTGCTGATGCAGATCACCGCCTTTGAAACCTACAGCGCCGACTGCACCCACCGCAGCGCAGCCGACGCCCAGCTGCACGCCCACCTCCAGCGCGTCGCCGCGGGCGCCCGCGTGCTGTTTGAAAACGCGCTGGCCCGGGTCGCCCAGGCCGAAGGCTGGGCACTGCCCGAACCACACGTCCACCCCACCCAGGAGGCCATGCCATGACCCACGTCCTGGCCCTGCTCTGCACCGCCCTGCTGTTTGGCGGCATGGTGCTGTATTCGTTCGGCTTTGCCGCCTTTCTGTTCAAGGCGCTCCCCGCGCCCACCGCCGGCGCCACCCTGCGGCGCGCCTTTCCGTGGTTCTACAGTTTCGTCATCGGCACCGCCGCGCTGGCCGCTGCGCTCTGGTGGTCGCACAACACCCGCTTTGCCCTCGTCATGGCGGTCGTGGC
>NZ_JBPCSJ010000356.1:0-28628 GCF_051007235.1 Hydrogenophaga sp.
CATCATCGCCCACATCGACCACGGCAAATCCACGCTGGCCGATCGCATCATTTCCCGCTGCGGCGGCCTGTCCGATCGCGAGATGAGCGAGCAGGTGCTCGACTCGATGGACATCGAAAAAGAGCGGGGCATCACCATCAAGGCTCAGACCGCCGCGCTGCAGTACAAGGCGCGCGACGGCAAGGTGTACAACCTCAACCTGATCGACACCCCCGGCCACGTGGACTTCTCGTATGAAGTGTCGCGTTCGCTGTCCGCGTGCGAAGGCGCGCTGCTGGTGGTGGACGCCAGCCAGGGTGTGGAAGCGCAGACCGTGGCCAACTGCTACACCGCGCTGGACCTCGGCGTGGAGGTGGTGCCGGTGCTCAACAAGATGGACCTGCCCAACGCCGACCCGGACAACGCCAAGGCAGAGATCGAGGACGTGATCGGCATCGACGCGACGGACGCGATCCCCTGTTCGGCCAAGACCGGAATGGGCGTGGAAGACATCCTGGAAGCCGTGGTCGCGCGCATACCGCACCCCAAGGGCAACCCCGACGCGCCGCTGCGAGCCATGATCGTGGACAGCTGGTTCGACACCTACGTGGGCGTCGTGATGCTGGTGCGCGTGGTCGACGGCCACCTGCGCAAAGGCGAGCGTTTCAAGATGATGGCGACCAACACGGTCTACAACGCCGACAACCTGGGCGTGTTCACGCCGGCCAACCAGCCGCGAGAATCGCTGGAGGCCGGCGAGGTGGGCTACATCATCGCCGGCATCAAGGAGCTGCAGGCGGCCAAGGTGGGCGACACCATCACGCTGGAAAAAAAGCTGCCCAACAACCTCGGCCCCGCCGATCAGGCGCTGCCCGGTTTCAAGGAAGTGCAGCCGCAGGTGTTTGCCGGTCTGTACCCCACCGAAGCGAGCGAGTACGACGCGCTGCGCGATGCGCTGGAAAAGCTCAAGCTCAACGATGCCGCGCTGCACTACGAGCCCGAGGTTTCGCAGGCGCTGGGCTTCGGCTTCCGCTGCGGCTTCCTGGGCCTGCTGCACATGGAGATCGTGCAGGAACGCCTGGAGCGCGAGTTCGACCAGGACCTGATCACCACCGCGCCCAGCGTGGTCTACCAGGTGGTCAAGCCCGATGGTGAAGTGATCATGGTGGAGAACCCGTCCAAGATGCCGGACCAGGGCCGCATCGAAGAGATCCGCGAACCCATCGTGACGGTGCACCTGTACATGCCGCAGGAATACGTGGGCGCGGTCATGACGCTGGCCAACCAGAAGCGCGGCATGCAACTGAACATGGCTTACCACGGCAAGCAGGTCATGCTGACCTACGACATGCCGCTGGGCGAGATCGTGCTGGACTTCTTCGACAAGCTCAAGTCGGTCAGCCGCGGCTACGCGTCGATGGACTACGAGTTCAAGGAGTACCGCGCGTCCGACGTGGTGAAGGTCGACATCCTGCTCAACGGCGAGAAGGTGGACGCGCTGTCCATCATCGTGCACCGCTCGCAGTCGCAATACCGCGGCCGCGCGGTGGCCGCCAAGATGCGCGAGATCATCAGCCGCCAGCAGTTCGACGTGGCGATCCAGGCGGCCATTGGCGGCAATGTGATCGCACGCGAGACCATCAAGGCGCTGCGCAAAAACGTGCTGGCAAAATGCTACGGCGGTGACATCACCCGCAAGCGCAAGCTCCTCGAAAAACAAAAAGCAGGCAAGAAACGCATGAAACAGATCGGCTCGGTCGAAGTGCCGCAGGAAGCATTCCTGGCCATCCTGCAGGTGGAGGAGTGATGCACAACACCATGAGCGCGATCACCGCGGTGGTCCTGGCGGCTTTCGTCGGTTACGCGGGCGCCTGGTACACCGGTGCGGTGGAGGGCAACTTCGCCCTGCTGCTGCTGTTGGCCACCCTGGTGACGGGCGTCTATTGGGTGGCCGAGAAACTGGTGTTCCTGCCCCGGCGCCGCGCCGAAGCGCAGCGCATGCTGGACGAGCACAACACGCGCAAAGAAGCGCTGCTCAAGCAGGGCTTCAGTCAGGTCGAAGGCGATGTGGAGCCGGCACGCCAGAAGCTGCTGATGCAGCCCTGGTGGCTGGACTGGACCGCTGGTCTGTTCCCGGTCATCCTGGCGGTGTTCGTGCTGCGTTCGTTCCTGTTCGAGCCGTTCAAGATCCCGTCGGGCTCCATGATCCCGACCCTGCGCGTGGGCGATCTCATCCTGGTCAACAAATTCCACTACGGCGTGCGGCTGCCGGTGATCAACACCAAGATCATCTCTAACCACGAACCCCAGCGTGGCGACGTGATGGTGTTCCGCTACCCGCCGCAGCCCAGCCTGGACTACATCAAGCGCGTGATCGGCGTGCCCGGTGACGAGGTGGCCTACCTGAACAAGCAGCTGACGGTGAACGGCAAGCCCGTGCCCAAGCTGGCGCAGCCCGAGTTCTTCGATGGCGACAGCATGCGGTACGCCAAGGCGTTCCAGGAGCAGCTGGATGGCCGCACCTACAGCACCCTCAACGACGACGATCGCCCGGCTTTTGTGCCCGGTGCGTCCGATTTCAAGTACCGCGACCAGTGCAACTACACCGTCGAAGGCGTGGTGTGCAAAGTGCCGCAGGGTCACTATTTCATGATGGGCGACAATCGGGACAACTCACTCGATTCGCGCTACTGGGGCTTCGTGCCCGAGGCCAACATCGTGGGCCGCGCCTTCTTCGTCTGGATGAATTTCGGCGATCTCGGGCGCATCGGCTCCTTCGAGTGATGGCTTGAACCTCTGGAGATGGAACACATGCAACACAAGCAGCAGCGGGGCCTGACTTTCCTGGGTCTGTTGGTGGTCGGTGTCGTGCTGGCGTTTGCCGGCGTGGTGGTCGCGCAGGTCGTGCCCACCTACATCGAATTCATGGCCGTGCAGAAAGCGGCTCAAAAGGCCGCTGCCGGCGCCACGGTGTCCGAGGTGCGCACAATCTTCGACAAGGCGTCGCAGATCGATGACATCCGCTCCATTGCCGGCAAGGACCTGGAAGTCGGCAAGGAAGGCGACCGTGTGGTCGTGTCGTTCGCGTACAGCCGCGAGATCCACCTGGCGGGCCCGGCTTACCTGGTGATGAAGTACCAGGGGCGCTCCCAGTGAGCGCTGGCCCGCGCAGCGGGTGCCTGGTGTCGTGAGTCCCGAACTGCTGGCGCTGCAAAAGCGCCTCCTGCACCCTTTTGCCAACCCCAAACTGCTCGAACGCGCGCTCACGCACCGCAGCTTCAGCAGCGACCACTACGAACGCCTGGAATTCCTGGGCGATTCGGTCCTGAACCTCGCAGTGTCCGGCTTGCTGTTCGAGCGTCTGAGCCAACTGCCCGAAGGCGACCTCTCGCGCGTGCGCGCCAACCTCGTCAAGCAGGACACGCTGTTCCAGATCGCCACTGGCCTGGGCCTGTCCAACTGCCTGCGCCTGGGCGATGGCGAGAAGCGCTCCGGCGGTCACAAGCGTCCGTCCATCCTGGCCGATGCGGTCGAGGCCCTGATCGGCGCGGTCTACCTGGACGCAGGCTTCGAGCCGGCCAACGCGCTGGTGCGCCGCCTGTACGCGGGCGTGGAGCTCAGCGCCCAGATGAGCGCCATGGGCAAGGACCCCAAGACCGAATTGCAGGAGTGGCTGCAGGCGCGCAAAATGAAACTGCCGGTCTACCGCGTGGTGGCGACCCTGGGCGAGGCGCACAAGCAGACCTTTGACGTCGAGTGCACCGTGCAGGAAACCGGCGACAGCGAGCGAGGCATCGGCGCATCGCGTCGGGCGGGTGAACAGGCCGCTGCGGCGGCCATGCTGCAACGTCTCCACAAAGCCGATACCGGCCGTCCTGCCGCTTGAGCGGCCCCCATCCTTTTTCTTGACTGCTGCCCTCATGGCCCGACCCCCGAAAACCGCCGTCCCGGCGCCCGCCGCCAACACCGAGCTGGACGCCATGCTGGCCCAGGCACTGGGCAAGACGCCCGCCGTGGCCGTGTCCGATGACGAACCCGCATCCGCCGCGCCCGAGCCGGTGGACCCGGCCGAACAGCATTGCGGTTTTGTCGCCATCGTTGGCAAGCCCAACGTGGGCAAATCCACGCTGCTGAACGCGCTGGTCGGCCAGAAGATCAGCATCACTTCGCGCAAGGCGCAGACCACGCGCCACCGCATCACCGGCTACCGCACCGAAGGCGCCAACCAGTTCGTGTTCGTGGACACCCCGGGCTTTCAGACGCGCCATGGCAACGCCCTCAACCGGTCGCTGAACAAGACCGTGCTCGGCGCGGTGGCCGATGTGGACCTGATCTTGTTCGTGGTCGAAGCCGGGCACTTCAACCTGGCCGATGCCAAGGTGCTGGACCTGCTGCCCGAGAACGTACCGGTGATCCTGCTGGCCAACAAGTTCGACCTCGTGCACCGCCGCGGCGATCTTGCACCCTGGTTGCGTTCCATGCAGGAGCGCCGCAACTTCGCCGAATTCGTGCCCATGTCGGCCAAGGCGAGCAAGGACATCCAGCGCCTGTTCGCCATCTGCGCCAAGTACTTGCCGCAACAGCCCTGGATGCACGACCCCGAGGAGCTGACCGACCGCAGCGAGCGCTTCATGGCCGCCGTAATGGTGCGCGAGAAGCTGTTCCGCCTGACCGGTGACGAGTTGCCCTACACCTCCACGGTGGTCATCGACAAGTTCGAAGAAGAAGGCCAGCTCAAGCGCATCGCCGCCACCATCGTGGTCGAGCGCGAAGGGCACAAGGGCATGGTGATCGGCGAGGGCGGCGAGAAGCTCAAGCGCATCGGCACCGAAGCCCGCCAGGAGCTGGAGAAGATCTGGAACTGCAAGGTGTTCCTGGAGCTGTGGGTGAAGGTGCGTTCGGGCTGGGCCGATGATGACGCCCGTGTCAGATCGTTCGGTTATGAATAAGGCCCCCACGCTCCGCCGCTGCGCGGGTCGCTGCCCCAGGACCGGGGAGGGATCCGGTCCTTGCCGGTTCCGGGGGCTGCCCTGCCTTGGGGCGGCCCGGCGGCAGGGCTGATCCGGCGATGGCCACTCGCCGGACTTCTGAAGAACCCGCGTTCGTCCTGCACCGCTATGACTGGAGCGAGTCCAGCCTCATCCTCGAAGTCTTCACCCGCCACCACGGTCGCATCGCGCTGGTGGCCAAAGGGGTCAAGAAGCCAACCTCACAGTTCCGTCCAGTGCTGCTGCCGCTGCAGCCGCTGCTGCTGAGCTGGGGCGGTGATGCCGAGGTGCGCACCCTCAAAGCGGCGCAGTGGCAGGGCGGACATGTCATGCCCACCGGCGAAGCGCTGATCTCCGGCGGCTACCTCAACGAACTGCTCATGCGCCTGCTGGCGCGCGACGATCCGCACGCCGGCCTGTTCGACCACTTCACCCTGGCGGTGCAGCTGCTGGCCGAGCGGGGCGATGCACAGCAGCTCATCCTGCGCGCGTTCGAGCTGCTGCTGCTGCGCGACACAGGCCTGTTGCCCGATCTGGCCCACGAAGGCAGCACGCTCGCGCCGCTGGACGACGACCGCGCTTACGTACTGGTGCCCGAAAGTGGCCTGCGCCCGGCCCACGGCGACGACGCGCACCACCTGAGCGGCGCGCAGTGGCTGGCCTTGCAACAGGCGCTGGACAGCCACGATCCACTGATCACCACGCTGCGCGCCTGCGCCGGTGCGCAGCAGGCGCTGCAGCCGCAGCTGCGCCAGTTGCTGCACTACCATAGCGGCGTGCGGGTGTTCCAGACGCGCCAGCTGATGCTGGACATGCAGGCCATCGCCCGCCCGCGCACTCCTTCTGACCTTCCCCAGTCTTGAGCCGCCCATGACCCTGGCCACCCCCCACCGCACCGCGCTGTCCGTCAACCTCAACAAGGTCGCGCTGGTGCGCAACACGCGCCACCTGGGCATCCCCTCGGTCACGCGAGCCGCCACTTTGTGCCTGCAGGCCGGGGCGCGCGGCATCACGGTGCACCCGCGACCCGACGAGCGGCACATCCGCCACCACGACGTGTTCGATCTGGCCGACCTGATGCAGGCCTGGCCCGACCGCGAATACAACATCGAAGGCAATCCCTTCCACAACCTCATGGCCATCGCGCGCGAGGTGAAGGCCCGCGGCCTGCCGCTGCACCAGCTGACCTTTGTGCCCGACAGCGAAGGCCAGTTCACCAGCGACCACGGCTGGAGCTTTCCGCAGGACGCCGAGCGGCTGCGCCCCTTGATCGCGGAAGCACATGCCCTGGGTGTGCGGGTGAGCCTGTTCATGGACGCCGAGCCCGGGCAGATGGCGGGCGCCAAGGCCGTGGGGGCCGATCGCGTGGAGCTCTACACCGAGCCCTATGCCGCCGCCTGGCACACGCCGCAGCGCGGCGTGCAGCTCGAACGATTTCGCGCCGCCGGCCAGGCCGCGCTGGAGGCCGGCCTGGGCCTGAACGCCGGCCACGACCTCAACCGCGAGAACCTGACCGCCTTCCTGCACAACGTGCCCGGCGTGCAGGAAGTGTCGATCGGCCACGCGCTGATGGCCGACGCGCTGGAACTGGGCTACGCCGCCACGGTAGCGGACTACAACCGCTGCATCGAGCAAGCCTATGTGTGAGCAAGCTGGTTTTTCCGCCGGGCCGCCCCAAGGAAAAACGCGCCCCCTTGGGGGGCAGCGACAGTCACGCAGTGATGAGCGTGGGGACACATGATCTTCGGCATAGGCACCGACATCTGCGACGTGCGCCGCATCCAGGCCACCTTCCAGCGCCAGGGCGAGCGCTTCGCGCGCAAGGTGCTGAGCGACGCCGAGGTGCTGGTGTGGCAGCAGCGCACCGCGCGCTCGCCAGAGCGGGGCATGCGCTACCTCGCCACCCGTTTTTCGGCCAAAGAAGCCTTCTCCAAAGCCGTGGGCCTGGGCATGCGCCTGCCCATGACCTGGCGGCGCTGCGAGATCGCCAACGCGCCCAGCGGGCAGCCGCTGATCGTGCTGCACGGCGACCTGAAGCAGTGGTTTGAGGCCCAGGGCCTCAAGGCCCATGTGAGCGTGACCGACGAGACCGACTACGCCGCCAGCTACGTGGTGGTCGAGCGGGTAGGCGTGGCAGCTGGACCCAAGCCAGACGCGACGGTGATCGGCGCAGTACCCGACGCATCCGCACCCATAGCGATGCCCATGTCGTCGCCCATGTCGTCACCCGTACCGCGGTCAGCCGCTGCGATGGCGCCAGAGCCGGTGGTCACACCAGCCCCGTCCGCAGTGGCCGCTCCGGCCCCACCGCTGGCGCCGGCATCGGACGACCGCTCCATCCTCGGCCGCTTCGGCGGCCAGCTCTGAACACCCCCATCCCGCGCCCCCCGGGCCAATGGAGTCTTTGCATGCACGCACCCCTGATCATCGACGTGGCCGGCCTGAGCCTGACCGCCGCCGACCGCACCCGCCTGGCCCACCCACTGGTGGGTGGGGTCATCCTGTTCGGCCGCAACTGGCAGGATCGGGAGCAGCTCACGCGCCTGTGCCGGCAGATCAAGGCGGTGCGACCCGACCTGCTGATCGCGGTGGACCACGAGGGTGGGCGAGTGCAGCGCTTTCGCACCGGCGGTTTCACGCATTTGCCGCCGATGGCGGCCTTCGGTCAGCTGTGGCTGTCCGCACCCCGCAAGGGCGAAGGCGAGGGCGGCCCGGCCCTGCGCGCCACCAACGCCGCGACCGCCGCGGGCTACGTGCTGGGGGCCGAGCTGCGCGCCTGCGGGGTGGACCTGAGCTTCACGCCGGTGCTCGACCTGGACTTCGGCGAAAGCTCGGTCATCGGCGACCGTTCCTTCGGCCGCGACCCGCGGGTGGTGAGTCTGCTGGCACAGGCGCTGATGGCGGGCCTGCGCAGCAGCGGCATGGGCAACTGCGGCAAACACTTCCCCGGCCACGGCTTCGTCAAGGCCGACTCGCACCTGGCCATACCCGTTGACCCGCGCAGCCTCAAAGCCATCCTGGCCGAGGACGCCGCGCCCTACGGCTGGTTGTCGGCCAGCCTGGACGCGGTGATGCCCGCGCACGTGATCTACCCCAAGGTGGACCGTCGGCCGGCAGGCTTTTCGGCGCGCTGGCTGCACGACGTGCTGCGCCACCGCCTGGGCTTCACAGGCGCCATCTTCAGCGACGACCTGAGCATGGAAGCGGCGCGCCACATCGAAGGGCGCGACGTGAGCTTCACCGAGGCTGCGCTGGCCGCGCTCACCGCGGGTGGCGACATGGTCTTGCTGTGCAACCAGAGCGTGGTGGACGGTGGGGCGCCCATCGACGAGGCGATCGAAGCCTTGTCCAAAGCGATGGTGCAGGGCGACTGGCAGCCCAACCCGGCCAGCGAAGAGCGGCGCCTGGCGCTGCTGCCCCAGGGCAAGGGCATGGACTGGGACCAGCTCATGGTCAGTGCGCGCTACATGCACGCGCTGTCGCTGCTGCCTTGATCCGTCAACGCTCCACGCCCATCCGGTCCAGCAGATCCGAGATCAGTTCCAGCCGCAGCAGCGGGCTGTCCAGCACCATCAGGCGGTGCTTGAGTTCGGGCGGCAGGGGCAGCAGTTCGGCCCAGCGGTTGGCCACCCAGCCGCTGTCGTCCCACTGGTAGGGCGGCTGCAGCGGCAGTTCGTTCATGCCCTCGGGTTCACGTTCCTGCAGGTTGGCCAGCACACGTTGCAAGGCATCGCGGGTGGACGCCAGGTGCTCGGGCACGGGCACCACCGGCTCGGCTGCGTCCAGTGTCACGTCGGCCACCCACAGGCCATGCGGCAGGCGGTGCCGCGCGTCGATGTGAAAGCGTTGTTGGCCCCGGCAGTGGATGAGCATCAGGCCGGGTTGTGGCGACGCGAGCTGTTCGATGTGGGCGAGCGTGCCCGCATCAAAAAACGTTTCGTGGGCAAAGCCATCGGCCGAGCTTGGATCGGCACGCCGTACCTCGCTGCCCGCACTCAGGCAGACCACGCCGAAGGGTGCGCCCGCCGCGTGGCAGCGTTTGATCATGTCCAGGTAACGCACCTCGAAGATGCGCAGCGGCATCCAGCCGCCGGGGAAAAGGGCGGTCTGCAGCGGGAACAGGGGCAGCTGGCGCAGCTGCAGGGCTTCTGGGGGTGAGGTCAAGTGACGAGGGAGGGTTTGGACGCCCTGCTGGCGTGTCGCCGATTCTGCCTCACCCCACATCGGGCCGTGCACCCCGGCCGATTCAAGGACTCCCGGAGCTGGTGAAACCCGTTTTTGGTGCACCGAAGACCGTCGCCTGCAGCTTCGGCACCAGACTGCGCCACTTGCGCACCAAATGAAATCATGTTTTCATGTAAATGCTGTCATGAAAATGGCTTACCGTACAAGAGGAGCCCATGCTACGGCAGGAGTGTGGTTTTCGTTGCAAAGGACTTCCCATGAACAATCCGTCTGTATTTGAAGGGTTCAACTGGCGTGGCGCGCGCGCAGCGGTGGCGGCTGCCGCTTTGCTGGCGAGTCTGGTGGGGGCTCAGGCCGCCGGCACCTTGCGGGTGGCGATGACCGCCTCCGACATTCCGCTGCCCAACGGGCAGACCGATCAGGGCGCCGAGGGCATGCGCTTCATGGGCTACACCGTGTTCGAGGCCTTGGTGGCGTATGACCTGTCGTCGGCCGACAAGCCCACCTCCCTGGTCCCTGGCCTGGCCACCGAGTGGAAAGCGGAGGCCGACAAGCTGCGCTGGACCTTCAAGCTGCGCCCTGGGGTGAAGTTCCACGACGGTTCGGCGTTCAATGCCGAAGCGGTGGTCTGGAACCTCGACAAGATCCTGAATGCCAAGGCCGAGCAGTTCGACGCCAAGCAGGCCGCGCAGGGTCGCGGGCGCATCCCGACGGTGGCCAGCTACAAGGCGGTCAACGATCTCACGGTGGAGATCACCACCAGCGAGGTCAACGCGCTGCTGCCGTTCCAGATGGCGTGGATCGTGATGTCCAGCCCCGCGCAGTGGCTCGCGGCCGGAAAGAGCTGGGACGCGTTCCTCAAGGCACCCTCGGGCACCGGCCCCTTCAAGCTGGAGAGCTATGTGCCGCGCGAACGCGCCGTGCTGGCGCGCAACGCCGCCTACTGGGACAAGGCCCGCGTGCCCAAGCTCGACAAGCTGGTGCTGCTGCCGGTGCCCGATGCCTCGGCACGCGTCGCCGCGCTGCGCTCGGGCCAGGTCGACTGGATCGAGGCGCCGCCGCCCGATGCGATCGACAGCATCAAAGCCGCCGGTTTTGCGATCACCAGCAATGTCTACCCGCATGTCTGGCCATGGCACTTCTCCCGCCTGGAAGGCTCGCCCTGGAATGACGTTCGTGTGCGCAAGGCGGCCAACCTGGCGATCGACCGCGAAGGCATGAAGCAGCTGCTCGGCGGCATGATGGTTCCAGCCAAGGGCATGGTGCCCCCGAACAGCCCCTGGTTCGGCAAGCCGGCCTTCGAGGTCAAGTACGACGTGGCGGCGGCCAAGGCGCTGATGGCGCAGGCCGGCTACTCCAAGGACAGGCCGCTGAAGGTGAAGTCGATCATCTCGCCCTCGGGCTCGGGCCAGATGCAGCCGCAGCTGATGAACGAGCTGATCCAGCAGAACCTGGCCGAGATCGGTATCCAGGTGGAGTTCGACGTGCGCGACTGGAACGCGCTGCTGGCCAACTGGCGCGCCGGCGCCAAGGACCCTGGCACCAAGGGCGCCACCACCACCAACAGTTCGTACTTCAGCCAGGACCCGTTCACCGCGCTGATCCGCCATGTGGACAGCGGCCTGATGCCGCCCAAGGGCACCAACTGGGGCTACTACAGCGACCCCGAGATGGACAAGCTGTTCGACGGCGTGCGCACCGAGTTCGACACCAAGGCCCAGCTCGCGCTGATCCAGAAGGCGCACGAGAAGTACGTCAACGACGCGCTGTTCCTGTTCGTCGCGCACGACGTCGCGCCGCGCGCAATGAGCAGGAAGGTCAAGGGCTTCGTGCAGCCGCAGAACTGGTTCCTCGACTTCTCTTCCATCTCCATGGACTGACCGTTTCCCATGTGGTCCTACCTCGTCAAGCGCCTGCTGCACGCGCTGCCGATCGCGCTGGCGGTGACGGTGCTGTGCTTCTCGCTGGTGCACCTCGCGCCCGGCGATCCGTTGTCGGCGGTGCTGCCGTCCGACGCCTCGCAGGAGGTGGTGGACAGCGTGAAGGCCGAGTACGGGCTGGACCAGCCGCTGCCGGCGCAGTACCTGCGCTGGCTCGGTAGGGCCCTCAGCGGTGACCTGGGCCGGTCGATCGGCAGCGGCCGGCCGGTGGTCGAAGAGATCGGCAAGGCCATCGGCAACTCGCTGCTGCTGGCCGGGCTGGCGGCCACGCTGGCGTTTTCGGTCGGCGGCGTGCTGGGCATCGTGGCGGGCTACCGGCACGGCTCGGCGACCGACCGCATGTTGTCGTCGCTCGCGATTGCGGGCGTGTCGGTGCCGCACTACTGGCTGGGCATCGTGCTGGTGGCGATCTTTTCAGCGCGGCTGAACTGGCTGCCCGCGATGGGCGCCGGGCCGGACGGCTCCGGTGACTGGTCTCTGGAGCAACTGCCCTACATCGTGCTGCCGGTGCTCACGCTCGCGGCCATGCCGGCCGGCATCGTGATGCGCTCGGTGCGCGCCCTGGTGGCCGACACGCTGGGCAAGGAGTTCATCATCGGCCTGGTGGCCAAGGGCATGGGGCGCGGCGCGGTGTTCCGGCACCTGGCCAAGAACATCGCGCCGACCACGCTGGCCGTGATGGGCGTGCAGCTGGGCTACCTGATGGCCGGCTCCATCCTGGTGGAGACGGTGTTTTCGTGGCCGGGCACCGGCCTGCTGCTCAACACCGCGATCCTGCAGCGCGACATTCCGCTGCTGCAGGGCACGATCTTCGTGCTGGCGCTGTTTTTCGTCGGCCTCAACCTGCTGGTGGACCTGCTGCAGCCGCTGCTGGACCCGAGGATGAAACGCACATGAACACCGCTCTGTTGACCGGACAGTCGGCGGTGGCGGTGTCGCCCGCCAGCGCCTCGCAAGGCTACTGGCGCGGCGTGCTGCAGCGCCTGCTGCGCGACAAGGTGTCGGTGGTCTGCATCTTCGTGCTGGCGCTCATCATCCTGGCCGCGCTGCTGGCGCCCTGGCTGGCGCCGGGCGATCCGGCGGTGGGCAGCGTGCTCAAGCGCCTCAAGCCGGTGGGCACGCCCGGTCACCCGCTGGGCACCGACGAGCTGGGGCGCGACATGCTGACCCGCCTCATGTACGGCGGGCGGGTATCGCTGCTGATGGGCATGGCGCCGGTGGGGCTGGCGCTGCTGATCGGCGGCACGCTGGGCATGGTGGCCGGCTTCGTCGGCGGGCGGGTCAACGCGGTGATCATGCGCAGCGTCGACGTGGTGTTCGCTTTCCCTTCGATCCTGCTGGCGGTGGCCATTGCGGGCGCGCTGGGTGCCGGCATCGGCAACACGCTGCTCGCCCTGACCATCGTGCTGATCCCGCCGCTGACGCGGGTGACGGAAAGCGCCACCACCCAGGTGCGCTCGGTCGAGTTCATCGAGGCCGCGCGCGCCAGCGGCGCCGGCAGCGCGGTGATCATGCGGGTGCATGTGCTGGGCAATGTGATCGGCCCGGTGCTGGTGTACGCCACCAGCCTGCTCTCGGTCGCCATCATCATGGCCGCCGGCCTCTCCTTCATCGGCCTCGGCGCCAAACCGCCCACGCCCGAGTGGGGCCTGATGCTCAACACGCTGCGCAACGCGATCTACACCCAGCCGCTGCTGGCGGCCTTACCGGGTGTGCTGATCTTCGTGGTGTCGCTGGCGTTCAACCTGCTGGCCGACGGCCTGCGCAGCGCGATGGAGGTGAAGTGATGGACGCGCCGGCGAATGCGTTGGAGCATGCGGTGGATGTGGCGGGTCTGCGCAAGCAGTTCCGGGTGCGTCCGCAAGGTCTGTGGGCCCGCGCGCAGGTGGTGCACGCGGTGTCGGACATCTCGTTCCGGCTCGCCCGGGGCCGCACGCTGGGCATCGTGGGCGAGTCCGGGTGTGGCAAGTCCACGCTGGCGCGCCTGCTCATGGGTCTGATCGATGCCGATGATGGCTCGGTGCAGCTGGCCGGCCAGACTCTCGGTCCTAAGTCGACGCAGCTCGCTGCGGTGCGCCGCAAGGTGCAGATGGTGTTCCAGGACTCGTTCGCCTCGCTCAATCCGCGCCTGACGGTCGAGGCCTCGCTGATGTTCGGACCGATGGTGCACGGCGTGCCGCGCGCCCAAGCCCGGCGCACCGCGCACGACCTGCTGGCGCGCGTGGGCCTGGAGCCGGCGCGCTTTGCCGGGCGCTACCCGCACGAGGTCTCGGGCGGCCAGCGCCAGCGCGTCAACATCGCGCGGGCGCTGGCGCTGCAGCCACAGATCGTGATCTTCGACGAGGCGGTGTCGGCGCTGGACAAGTCGGTCGAGCTGCAGGTGCTCAACCTGCTGCTGGACCTCAAGGCCGAGCTGGGCCTGACCTACCTGTTCATCTCGCACGACCTCAACGTGGTGCAGTACATCAGCGACGAGGTGATGGTGATGTACCTCGGCAAGATCGTGGAGATGGGCCCGGTGCAGTCGGTCTACGAGCAGCCGGCCCACCCTTACACCCGCGCGCTGCTGGCCTCCATGCCCAGCATGGACCCGCGCCGGCGCACGCAGGCCGCGCCCATCGTGGGCGACCCGCCCAGCCCCATCGACCCACCCTCGGGTTGCCGCTTCCGCACCCGCTGCCCGCACGCGGTGGCGGCCTGCGGCGAGACCGAGCCGCTGCTGCGCGCAGCGGGCGGCGACGGTCACCGGGTGGCCTGCCACTTCGCGTTGACCGAAGGAGGCTTGTCATGAGTCCTCCACCGCTGGCGTCGGTGCGCGATCTGAGCGTGCGCTTTCGCTCGCCGCGCGGCGAGGTGCACGCCGTCAACCGCGTGAGCTTCGAGGTGCAGCCGGGCGAGGTGCTGGGCCTGATCGGCGAATCGGGTTGCGGCAAGAGCGTGACCCTGCGTGCGCTGATGCGCCTGCTGCCGGCGGCGCGCACCCAGCTTTCGGGCGGCATCACGGTGGACGGTCTGGACGTGCCCTCTCTCGACGACCGCGCCCTCAGCGCTTACCGGGGCGGCACCGCCGCCATGGTGTTCCAGGACCCCGGGCTCGCGCTCGACCCGGTCTACACCATCGGCCAGCAGATCGGCGAAGCGATCCAGCGCCACCGGGGCTGCTCGAAAGCCGACGCCCGCGCGCAGGCGCAGCAGTGGCTGGAGCAGGTCAAGGTGCCGTCGGCGCGGGCCCGGCTCGACAACTACCCGCACGAACTCTCCGGCGGCATGCGCCAGCGCGCCATGATCGCGTTGGTCCTGTCCTGCAGCCCGAAGCTGGTGCTGGCCGACGAGCCCACCACCGCGCTGGACGCCACGGTGCAGATGCAGGTGCTGCTGATCCTGCGCGAGCTGCAGCAACGGCTCGGCATGGGCGCGGTGTTCGTCACGCACGACCTCGGCGTGGCGGCCGAAATCTGCGACCGCATCGCGGTGATGTACGCCGGCCGCATCGTGGAAATCGGCAGCGCCGAAGAGGTGTTGCTGCGGCCGCAGCACCCCTACACGCAGGCGCTGCTGGCCTCGACGCTGCACGGCGCCCTGCGCGGCACCCGCCGCACCGGCCTGCCGGGCGCTCCGCCCGATCTGGTGGCCCTGCCCGCCGGCTGCGCGTTTGCCGCGCGCTGTCCGCATGCCAGCGACGACTGTGCAAAGGAGGTGCCCGAACTGCTGTCGCAGCCCGGCGCCTCGTCGGCCGCCTGCTGGCGCCTGGACGCGGTGCGGGCGCATGTGCCGGCAGGGGTGCAGGCATGACGCGACCGGTGCCCACCCCGCAGCAGATGGCGATGGACAGTGGTCACACGAAGCGGCCCTACAGCATCGCGCTGCTCAACCCGAACACCAGCGAGCGCTCGACCACGCTGATGCTGGCCAGCGCCTGGGCCGTGGCCCCCGCCGGGGTGCACATCGAAGGGCGCACCGTCTCGCGCGGCCAGGACTTCATCGCCGATGCCGAGGCACTGCAGCAGGCGGCCCAGGCGGTGCTGGACACCGTGCCTTCGCTGGTGGCGGAGGGCTTTGACGCCGTCATCGTGGCCGGTTTCGGCGACCCGGGCGTGGCCGAACTGCGCCAGCGTCTGATGCTGCCCGTGACCGGGCTGGGCGAGGCTGGCATCGCCGAAGCCTCAGCGGGTGGGCACCGCTACGCCATCGTCACTGTCACCCCCGGGCTGCATCACAGCCTGGTGGCCGCCGCGCACGCGGTGGCGCCGCCCGCGCAGTTTGCCGGCGTGCGCTACACCCGCGGCGACCCGTACGAACTCATGCGCCATCCCGACCAGCTCCAGCAGGCCTTGCTGCAGGCCTGCCAGGAAGCGGTCGAGCGCGACGGCGCGCAGTCCATCGTGATCGGCGGCGGCCCGCTGGCACATGCCGCGCAAGACATCGCCACCCGGTTGCAGCGGCGGGTCGTCGATCCGGTGTGCGCAGCGGTGCGCCTGGCCTGTGCACGCGCCGGGTTGACCGCCTGAGCGTTTTTTTCCCATCCCCCGTTGTCCCGTCCGTCCCTCAACCACCCCGGAGCCTTGCACCATGAAACTTCTGCCGTCCTTCCGCTGGCTCGCCCGTGCGGCCGCGTTCACCCTCACCACCCTGTGCGCCTCCACACTGGCGACCGCCGCGGACATGACGATGCGTGTGGCCGGCAACTCGTCGGCCAACGTGCGCCACTCCGACGGCATCGAGAAGCCGTTCTTCCTGGGCCTGCCCAAGGCAACCGGCATCGACATGGACGTCAAGTTCAACCCGATGGACGTGGTCAACGTCAAGCCCGACGACGCGCTGCGCCTGCTGCGTTCCAACATCTTCGACGTGATGTCGGTGCAGATCGGCAGCGTGGCGCGCGACGACCCGTTCTTCGAGGGCATCGACCTGGCCGGTGTGTCCACCAACATGGGTCAGCTGCGCAAGGCCATGGAGGCCTACCGGCCCGCGTTCGATGCGCGGCTGCAGGAGAAATTCAAGGCCAAGGCGCTGACGCTCTGGCCCTTCGGCCCGCAGGTGTTCTTCTGCAACAAGCCGATCAAGTCGATCGCTGACTTCAAGGGACTGAAGGTGCGCAGCTTCACGCCCAGCATGTCGGCCATGCTGCAGAACCTGGGCGCCACGCCGGTGACGCTGTCGTTCTCCGAGGTCTATTCGGCGCTGGGCAACGGCGTTGTCGACTGCGGCGTGACCTCGGCCAACTCGGGCAACTCCGGCAAGTGGCCCGAGGTCACGCAGTACTTCTACCCGCTGGCGGTGGCGGGCTCGGTGCAGGGCCACTTCGTCAACCTCGACTTCTGGCGCAAGCTCAGTCCGGACCAGCAGGCCAAGGTGCAGGCCGAGTTCAAGAAGATGGAAGACCAGATGTGGGACCTGGCCGAGGAGGGCACGGCCGACTCCATCAACTGCAACACCGGCAAGGCCTGCAAGAGCGGCACGCCCTTCAAGATGACGCTGGTGCCGGTCACGGCCGACGACGAGGCCAAGGTCAAGGCCGCCTCGGCCGCCACGGTGCTGCCGATGTGGAAGGGCGTTTGCAACAAGGTGGACCCGAAGTGCAGCGAGACCTGGAACGCCACCGTGGGCAAGGCGCGCGGCATGAGCATCAACTGATCATGAACGCCCGCCACCCTGCCAACCCGATCAGCGAGAAGATCACGCCGGCCGCGCGCTGGGCCACCATCGCCTGTGGCTGGGTGGTGCTGGCCTACGCCGTGGGCCTGACGCTGGAGATCCTGGGCCGCAAGTTCTTCGCGACATCGTTCAAGGGCATCGACGAACTCGGCGGCTTCGTGCTCGCGATCAGCGCGGCCATCGGCGCCTCGTACGCGATGGCCCAGCGCAGCCACACGCGGGTGGACGTGTTCCTGGTCCGCTTTCCCGCCGGTGTGCAGCGCTGGCTCAACACCCTGGCCATGGTCGCCTTTGCCGGGTTCTCCGGCTTTGCGGTGTGGCGTGGGGTGGCGGTGCTGCGCGACACGCTGGAGTTCGGCAGCACCGCCACCAATCTGGAGCAGCCGCTGTGGGTGCCGCAGGCGCTGTGGGTGGCGGGGCTGGCGTTGCTGGCGCTGATCTCGCTGGCCTATGCGCTGCACGCCGTGTTCCTGCTGGCCACGCGCCGGCCCGAGCTCAACGCCTGGTACGGGCCGCCCGGCGCCCAGGAGGAGCTGGACGCCGAGCTCGCCAACCTGCAGGCGCGCGGGGTCGACGCTGAGGCGCTGCCCACCCACCGTCCCCGCTGAGGCCACACCATGTCCGACATTTCCCTGTTTGCCGTGGCGATGGGCTTCGTGCTGCTGATCGGGCTCATGAGCCTGGGCCTGCACGTGGCCTTCGTGATGTTTTTCCTGAGCCTGGTGGGCGCGGTGGCCTACCTGGGCCTGCCGGCCGCGCTGGAATACGGCACGCAGTACTGGGCCGCCAACAACAACTTCGTGCTGGTCTCGGTGCCGCTGTTCATCCTGCTGGGCGAGCTGCTGGTGCGCGGCGGCTTCACCGACAAGATGTACCGCTCGCTCTCCGACTGGCTGGCGCCGCTGCCCGGTGGCCTGCTGCACTCGAACATCGGCGCCTCGGCACTGTTCGCGGCGGTGTCAGGCTCCTCGGTCGCGACGGCCGCCACCATTGGCACCGTGGCCCTGCCGGCCTTCAAGCAGCGCGGCTACCACACGCGCCTCGTGCTCGGCACCATCGCGGCCGGCGCCACCCTGGGCATCCTGATCCCGCCGTCGATCAACATGATCATCTACGGCGCCATGACCAACACCTCGGTCGGCAAGCTCTACGCGGCCGGCGTGATCCCGGGCCTGCTGCTCACCGCGCTGTTCATGGCCGTGATCGCCGTGGCCTGCCTCTGGAAACCCGCCTACGCCGGGACGCCCGAACCGCCCGCCCCGCTGGGCGACAAGCTGCGGCGCCTGCTCGACCTGGTGCCGCCCGTGCTGGTGATCGTGCTGGTCATGGGCAGCATCTACGCCGGCTGGGCGACGCCCACCGAATCGGCGGCGCTGGGCGTCGTGGTGTCGGCCTTGCTGTGTGCGGCGTTCGGGCGGCTGAACATCCGCATGCTTCACGAGTGTTTCGTCACCACCCTGTCGATCACGGCCATGATCATGCTGATCGCCGCCGCGGCCTTCTACCTCAACTTTGTGCTCGGCATGCTGGGCGTGCCGGACATGCTGACCCAGTTCGTGGTCGGCCTTAACGCCAGCCCGGGCCAGATCATCCTGGTGCTGACCGTGATGTACCTGATCCTGGGCTGCTTCCTCGATGCGCTGGCCATGGTGGTCGGCACCATCCCCATCGTGTTTCCCATCGTGGTGGCGCTGGGCATCGATCCGGTGTGGTTCGGCATCTACCTGGTGATCATGGCCGAGCTGGCTCTGATCACGCCGCCGGTCGGCATGAACCTCTATGTGGTGCAGGGCGTGCGGGGCGAGGGCAACATCATCGACGTGATCCACGGCGTGCTGCCGTTCCTCGTGATCATGCTGCTGCTGGTGGCGATGCTCTGGGCATTTCCGGCCATTGCCCTGTGGCTGCCGGGCTTCATGGCCGGCTGATCGGGCGAGGACAATCGGTGGTCGTTCCGGTACCGCTCGCGCCCATTCAGGCCTCCACCATGCCCCCCCACCCATCGACCTCTTTCCTGTCCCGGGTTCGCCAGAACCTCGGCGTGTTCCACCCCATGGAGCGGCAGCTGGCCGAATTCGTGCTCGACTTCCCGGGCGACCTGGCCAGCTACGCGGCCAGCGAGCTGGCCACGCTGGCCGGGGTGTCCAACGCCACCGTCACCCGGTTCATCAAGCGGCTGGGCTACCGGCACTACGAAGAGGCGCGGCTGCAGGTCCGCGAGGAGCGCGGCGCGGGTTCGCCGCTGCTGCGCGCCAGCCGCAGCCCGGCGGCCGAGAACCCGTTTGCCGCCAGCCTGGCGCGCAGCCAGGACAACCTGCAGCGCAGCTTCACCCGGCTGGATGCGACCAGTGTGGACCAGATCGCACGGGCCTTGCTCGCGGCGCGCAAGGTCTGGGTGCTGGGCCTGCGTTCCAGCCAGGCGTTCGCCAGCTACTTCCGCTGGCAGCTGTTCCAGATCAAGCAGGACGTGCACCTCGCCCCGCACGCGGGCGACACACTGGGCCAGACCCTGGCCAGCGTCACAGTGCAGGATGTGGTGGTGGTGTTCGCGGTACGCCGCCGCCCTGTGGCCTTGAGCGCGTTGCTGGCCCAACTGGTGCAGGCGGGCCACCGCGTGCTCTACATCTCCGACGAGCAGGTGCCGCGCCAGAGCGGCCTGACCTGGCACCTGTACTGCGCCTGCGAGTCGGACAGCCCGCTGGACGACCATGTGGCCGTGACCGGTGTGTGTCACTTGCTGGCCTCTCGGGTGCTGGAACTGGCCGGTCCGGCCGAGCGGGCCCGCATGACCGCGATCGA
The DNA here is from genome assembly GCF_051007235.1 of Hydrogenophaga sp. GTDB lineage: Bacteria > Pseudomonadota > Gammaproteobacteria > Burkholderiales > Burkholderiaceae_C > Hydrogenophaga. Next base: position 19,547 of record NZ_JBPCSJ010000356.1, read on the forward strand.
GGCCAGTCACGACGCACTGCAGGAGCTCTGAGGCAGCCCCAACAGAAAAGGGGCTTTGAGGGCCCCTTTTGCTGTGGATGCGCGCCGCGGTCTCAGTCGCTGACCACCGCGTCGGCGCTCTGGCGCTGCAGCATGGCCAGCGTGTTGGCCACGGTGCTGCGCAGCTCGCGGCGGTCGCAGATGAAGTCCACCGCACCCTTGGTCTGCAGGAACTCGGCGCGCTGGAAGCCTTCGGGCAGCTTCACGCGCACGGTGTTCTCGATCACGCGCGGACCGGCAAAACCGATCAGAGCCTTGGGCTCGGCGATCACCACGTCGCCTACGAAGGCAAAACCCGCTGACACGCCGCCCATGGTCGGATCGGTCAGCACGCTGATGTAGGGCAGGTTCTTCTTGGCCAGGCGCGTGAGCGACGCATTGGTCTTGGCCATCTGCATCAGCGAGAGAAGGCCTTCCTGCATGCGCGCGCCGCCGGTGGCGGTGAAGCACAGGAAGGGCACCTTCTGGGCGATGGCTTCTTCGACGCCGCGAACAAAGCGCTCGCCGACCACCGAACCCATGGAGCCGCCCATGAAGTCGAATTCAAAACAGGCGACGACCAGGCTGATGCCCTGCACCGCACCGCCCATGACGACCAGCGCATCGGTCTCGCCCGTGGTTTCCAGGGCTTCCTTCAGGCGCTCGGGGTACTTGCGGCTGTCCTTGAACTTCAGCGCATCCACCGGCAGCACTTCCTGCGCCAGCTCATAGCGGCCTTCGGCGTCCAGGAAAGCATTGAGGCGCGCACGGGCGCCGATGCGGTGGTGGTGGCTGCAGTGCGGGCAGACGTTCTGGTTCTTTTCCAGATCGTTCTTGTAGAGCACGGCCTCGCAACTGGGGCACTTGATCCACAGGCCTTCGGGCACGCTGCGGCGCTCGGTCGGGTCGGTGTGCGTGATCTTGGGTGGCAGCAGTTTTTCGAGCCAGGACATCAGAAACTCCTAACGATGGGCCGGTCTCTGGGGCCGGCTTGAAGATGGCGGATTATGCGTCCAGCGCTTTCCGGATGTTGCGCAGGAAATGTGCTGCCACCGGAACGACTTTTTCGAACGGCTCGTTCTCGATCAGCTGGATGATCTTGCTGCCGATCACGACCGCGTCCGCGGTCTTGCCAATCGCCTTGGCGGTCTCGGCATCGCGGATGCCGAAGCCCACGCCGACCGGAATGCTCACATGCGCGCGGATGCGCGGCAGCATGGCCTCGACCTGGCCCACGTCCAGCGTGCCGGCGCCGGTCACGCCCTTGAGCGAGACGTAGTAGACGTAGCCGCTGGCCACGCGGGCGACCTGCGCCATGCGCTCGTCGGTGCTGGTGGGCGCCAGCAGGAAGATCAGGTCCATGTTGGCGGCGCGCAGCGTGGCGGCGAAGTCTTCGCATTCTTCTGGCGGGTAGTCCACCACCAGCACGCCGTCCACGCCGGCGGCCGAGGCGTCGCGCACGAAGCTGCCGGCGCCATGCTTCTGGTCGTAGCGCTCGATCGGATTGGCGTAACCCATCAGCACCACCGGCGTGGTGGCGTTGTCCTTGCGGAACTCGCGCACCATGGCGATCACCTGCGCCAGACCGATGCCCAGGGCCAGCGCGCGGTCGCCGGCCTTCTGGATCACCGGGCCGTCGGCCGAGGGGTCGGAGAACGGAACGCCCAGTTCGATGATGTCGGCACCACCTTCGACCATGCCGTGCATCAGCTTGGGCGTGATGTCGGCATAGGGGAAGCCGGCGGTGACGAAGGGGATCAGCGCCTTGCGGTTCTGGGTCTTCAGATCGGCCAGGGTTTTTTCGATGCGGCTCATTTGGAGACCTTCACAACGGATTCGGCGCCGCCCTTGACGGACTGGCCGCGGCAGCTGGGGCGGCAGTAGAAGTCGGCGTTCGACAGATCGGCCACGGTGCCGATGTCCTTGTCACCACGGCCGGAGAGGTTGACCAGCACCGATTGCGTGGGCTTCATGGTCTTGGCCAGCTTCATGGCGTAGGCCACGGCGTGGCTGGATTCCAGCGCGGGGATGATGCCCTCGGTGCGGCACAGGTAGTGGAAGGCTTCCAGCGCTTCGGTGTCGGTGATGCCGACGTACTCGGCGCGTCCGATGTCCTTCAGAAACGCGTGCTCGGGGCCGACGCCCGGGTAATCCAGGCCGGCGCTGACGCTGTGCGTCTCGGTGACCTGGCCGTTGTCGTCCTGCAGCACGTAGGTGCGGTTGCCGTGCAGCACGCCAGGGCTGCCCTTTTGCAGCGAGGCTGAGTGCTTGCCGCTGTCCAGGCCCTCGCCGGCAGCCTCGACGCCGATCAGGCGCGTGGCGTTGTGGTCGATGTAGGGGTGGAAGATGCCCATGGCGTTGCTGCCACCGCCCACGCAGGCGACCACGGCGTCGGGCTGCTCGCCGGTGCAGGCGGCTTCTTTCAGCATCTGTGGCATCTGCACCAGGCATTCGTTGCCGATCACGCTCTGGAAGTCGCGCACCATCATGGGATACGGGTGCGGGCCGGCCACGGTGCCGATGATGTAGAAGGTGTTGTCCACGTTGGCGACCCAGTCGCGCATGGCTTCGTTGAGCGCGTCCTTGAGCGTCTTGCTGCCCGATTCCACGGGCACCACGGTCGCGCCCAGCAGCTTCATGCGGTAGACGTTGGGGCTCTGGCGCTTGACGTCCTCACTGCCCATGTAGACCACGCACTCCAGGCCGTAGCGGGCGCAGATGGTGGCGGTGGCCACGCCGTGCTGGCCGGCGCCGGTCTCGGCGATCACGCGCGGTTTGCCCATGCGCTTGGCGAGCATGGCCTGGCCGATCACGTTGTTGATCTTGTGCGCGCCGGTGTGGTTGAGGTCTTCGCGCTTGAGGAAGATCTGCGCGCCACCGACCTCGCGGCTCATGCGCTCGGCGTGGTAGACCGGGCTGGGCCGGCCGACGAAGTGGGCCAGTTCCTTGCGGAATTCGGCCAGAAACTCGGGGTCGTGCTGGTACTTCGCGTACGCGGCCTTGAGCTCGTTGATGGCGTGGGTGAGCGTCTCGCTCACGAAGCTGCCGCCGTACATGCCGAAGTGGCCGCGGGCGTCGGGTTGCTGGTAGGTGTCCATGGGGTCCTCGGTTCGAACTGGGTTCTGGGGCACGAGCGACCCTGCAGCGGGTTCAGCTCGGACGGGATGACGGGGTGTCGGCCGCGCGCACGGCGGCCACGAAGGCGAGCATCTTGTCGGCGTCCTTGATGCCTTTGGAGGCCTCGACGCCGGAGCTCACGTCAACGGCCCAGGGCCGCACGCGGTGGATGCCATCGGTCACGTTTGCAGGCGTGAGTCCACCAGACAAAACGAGGCGAGAGCTGGCGTTTAGTAGCGGATGTGACCAAGGGAAAGCGTTCCAGTCGAAGGATTGACCGCCGCCGCCGTAGCCCTCTACGTGGGCGTCGAGCAGGATGGCCTGCGAGGCGGCGAAGTCGGACGCGTATTTTAGGAGATCGAAGCCCGCGCCGGCCTGGCCGGGGGGAATGCGCGCGGCGCGGATGAACGGGCGGCCGGCGGCCAGGCAGTCGGCGGGCGTTTCGTCGCCGTGGAACTGCAGCAGCGCGTGGGGCACGGCGGCCACACCCTGCGCGATGAACTCGGGGCTGGCGTTCACAAACAGCAGCACCGGCGTGACGAAGGGCGGCAGGCGGCGCGCCAGCTCACCCGAGCGTTCCGGGCTCACATAGCGCGGGCTGTGCGGGTAGAGCACGAAGCCGATGGCGTCCGCGCCCGCCTGCACGGCGGCGTCCACGTCGCTCTCACGCGTGAGACCACAAATCTTGATGCGGGTACGAGAGGTGTTCATCAGCAGAGGTGAATCGTTCAAGGGCACCGCAGCGCCGGCTTTGCCGGGCTGCCAGTGCCGCCCCCTGGGGGGTGACGCCGCAGGCGGCGCGGAGGGTACTAAGGAAGCCAGTCGAAGGCCGGCGTCCGGTCGGGAAGGTTCCAGGACGGATCGTAGACCGGTCCGAGGAAGTACAGCCCGTCCGGGGCGAAGGTGGGCGCAGCGGCATCGCGGCTTTTGGCGGCCAGCACCTCGGCCATCCACTGGGGCGGACGGTTACCCGTCCCGATGGCCACCAGGCACCCCATGACGTTGCGAATCATGTGGTGCAGGAAAGCCGACGCCTCGAACTCGAAGCGCCAGTAGGCGCCGCGGCGCGTGATGTCGATGCGCCGCATGTCCTTGACCGGGCTGGGGGCCTGGCAGGCCGACGCGCGGAACGAGGTGAAGTCGTGCTCGCCCAGCAGCGTGTTCGCGGCCTGTTGCATGGCCGCACCGTCCAGCGGCCGGAACACCCAGCCCACCTGGCCGTTGTCGACGCTGGGTCGCACCGGCGATTCGAGCAGCACGTAGGCGTAGCGGCGCCCTGTGGCGCTGGCGCGGGCATGAAAGCCCGGCGGCACCTCACGCGCCCATTGCACGGCGATGTCGGGCGGCAGAAACCGGTTGGTGCCGCGCACCCAGGCGGTGTCCGGGCGCTGCAGCGGGCAGTCGAAATGCACCACCTGCATCAGCCCGTGCACACCGGCGTCGGTGCGACCGGCGCACAGCGTGTCCACCGATGCCAGCGTGGTGAACTGTGCCAGCGCCCGTTCCAGCTTGTCCTGTACGGTGTTGCCGCTGGGCTGGCTCTGCCAGCCGTCATAGACACGGCCGTGGTAGCTCACTCCTAGCGCGATGCGCCGCAGGCCCGGTGGCGGCGCGCTGGTGCTGGCGGTTTCGTTGGCGCGGTTGCCGGGCAGCGTCGGGTCAGACAAGAGCGGGTTCGTCCGGGGCGATCAGGCCAGATCGTTCAGGAACGCGCTGGCTTTGGACTTGAGGGAGCCCGAGGCTTCGGCCAGCACTTCTTCGGCCAGCGAACGGGCGCCTTCCAGGTCGCCGATCGCACGGAACTCTTCCGCCAGCGACAGCTTGGTTTCCAGCGGATTCTCGGCCGTCAGGTCGCCCAGTCCGGATGGTTCGGCTTCCATGGCCGGTTGGGCGGGGGCTTTCTCGCTGAGGTCCAGGTTGATGTCGCTCAGATCGAAGGACAGCATGTCGGCAGGGGGTGGCGCCACCGGCGCGTCGATCACCGGAGTCAGCACCGGCGGTGCGTCCAGTGCAAAGTCGGGCAGCACTTCGCTCGTGTCGAAGGTCGGCGCATCGCCGGCAGAGGTCACGCTCATGCTCGGTGCGGATTCGGGCGTCAGCGCGATGGGTTCAGACGGGAAATCCAGATCGAAGTCCATCGACATGGACGGCGGTCCCGACGGATCCGCGGTCACCGCCGGTGCCGACGCGCTGGTCAACAGTTCGGTGCTGTTGAGGTCGTCCATGCCCGACATGGCCGCATCGGGCGCGGCGGACGCCGCAGCAGCCGTCAGTTCGGCGTGACCCGACGGCTCGTCCAGGTCCAGATCCAGTGTGAGGTCCATGTCGGCGACCTCGGGCGGCAGAGACGGGATGCCAGGTCGCGTGTGCTGTGCCAGCGTGCTGCTGCCAAACGGCACCGTGGCCGCACCCGCAGGAGCGCCAGGCTTGGGCGCCGGGCTGCCACCAGGCTGGTACAGCGGGTTGCCGGGGTCCAGTTCCTTGCCCAGTTCGCAGGCGTGTTCCCACTCGGGGCCTTCGCCCTGCGTCAGGCCATAGGCCTCGGTGGCGACCACCTCAAAGGCCTTGGCGTCGCGCCGCTTTGCGTAGATTTCCAGTAGCTTGTTGTGGATCGCCACACGGGTGGGCGTGCTGCGCATCGCTTCCTTGAGGATTTCCTCCGCTTGCAGGTCCCGGCCATAGGCCAGGTACACGTCGGCTTCGGCCACCGGGTCCACATCACCGGCCGCGTCGAGCTGGCTGGGGGAATAGACCATGGACGAGCCCGAGGCGGCGGCTTCGGCCGTGTCGATGCGCTGACCGCCGCTGGAGCCGAAGAACGAGTCGGGCTGCAGGCGGCTTTCGAGGAACGAACTGTCCACGCCCGAGCCCTTCTTGCGCTGGCGCAGGCGGTAAACACCCAGGCCACCCAGCAGGGCCAGCAGGCCACCGGCGGCCGGCAGCACCAGCGGGTTCTCCATCAGCTGCGCCATCAAGCCCGGTTCTTCGGCTTCGGGCGCGGGCAGGGGGGCAGGGGACGGAGCAGCCGCTGTCGGCGTCTGCACGGCAGGGGTGGTTGTTTCGGTCGCGGCGGCGGCCACGGTGGCGGTTGGCGTCGCCAGTGCGGCCGTCGGCGTGCTCACCGATGCCGCGGCGGTGGCGGCAGCGCCGGGCACGCTCAGGCTGGGGGTGGTCGAGGTGCCGGCGGCGGCAGCAGCGGGCGCGGTGGCCGCGGCGGTGCTGGTGCCGAGCTTGGCGAGTTCTTCGATGTTGCGCGAGAGTTCGGCCGCACGGTTGGCAGCTTCTTTGTTCTGGCGCTCCTGGGCGATCTTGTCTTCCTGGGCGGTCTGGGCTGGCGCCGCGCCCTTGGATAGCGTCAGTTTGTCCTGCGTGGGCGGGGCCGGCTTCTTGTCTTCCACCTCGGCCTGCACGCGGCCGGTGGCCTGGCGGTCGGCCGTTGCGACAGCAGCGGTGGGCACCTTGCTGGCCAGGCGGCGACGGAAATCGTTGAAGTCGCGGCTCTGGGCCGCGATCACCTGACGCGCCTCGTCAGCCGGGATCGCGTTGGCTTGGGTCTGGCCCGGCATGTCGAGCACAGACCCGGCCTTGATGCGGTTGATGTTGCCGCCGATGAACGCGTCGGGATTGCTGCGCAGCATGGCCACCAGCATCTGGTCCAGCGACACATTGGCCGGCAGGTTGCGCGCGGCAATGCGGCTGGCCGTTTCACCGGCGCGCACGCGCTGTTGCTGGGCCCCTTGCGCGGCCGCTGGTGCCGGTGCCGGCGCGGCGGCGCGCTCGGGCGCAGGCCGGGGTGGCTGTGCGGGGCGAGGCGGGCGTGAGGCCTGCGCTTCGGGCCGCGGAGCCGGCGCGGCTGCGATGGTCGGCGCCGATGGGCGGGCGGGCGCCTGCACCGACGCCGTAGCCGGTGCGGTGGTGGCCGCTGGCGTGCTCACACCCGGCGCGAGCGGGGCCGCAGCCGCCTGGCGCAGATTGGGTGGGTCGAACAGCAGGGTGTAGTCGCGCACGATGCGACCGGATGCCCAGTTGGCCTCCAGGATCATGTCCATGAAGGGCTCGCTGACCGGGCGCGGGCTGGTCAGGCGCAGGTACTGGCGCCCGTCGGGCCGGCGTTGCAGGCTCACCTGCAGTTCACCCAGGGCGGGGTTGATTTCCATGCCCGCGGCGCGGAACGCGTCCACCGGCGCCACACCCACGCGCAGGCTGGCGGCCTCTTCTGCGGTGATTTCCGGCACGTCGATTTCGGCTCTCAGAGGCTCGCCCAGGGCCGACTGCACCACGATGCGCCCCAAGGCCAGCGCCTGGGCCTCACCCGTGACGCCCAGGCTGGTGCAGAGCAGTACCGCCGCGGCCACCGCATGCAACCGTGCAAGGCTGCGCGAGCCGGGTGTGCGGGGGCTGGCGCAGGCCTGTGGAAACGGGGTGTGGTGGATGTTGTTGGGCACGTGAACCTCGACGTAAGAAACCGAGAATTGACCATAACATCAACGCATTACGGTGACAAGCTGAGACTCCGCTTGAGTTTCGGAGCGTGCCGTTGGTCGCCCAGCGTTGTGGTGGTGCAACGACAAAGCCGGCCCAGGGGCCGGCATTGAGTGCACCGGTCTGGGTGCGATCAGGCGTCGAGCAGGATGCGCAGCATGCGGCGCAGCGGCTCGGCAGCGCCCCACAGCAGCTGGTCGCCGATGGTGAAGGCGCCGACGTATTCGGGGCCCATGGCCAGCTTGCGGATGCGGCCGACCGGGATGGTCATGGTGCCGGTCACGGCCACCGGCGTCAGGTCCTTGATGGTGGCTTCACGGGTGTTCGGCACCACTTTGGCCCAGGGGTTGTCCGCGGCGATCATGGCCTCGATGTCGGCCACCGGTACGTCCTTCTTCAGCTTGAAGGTCAGGGCCTGGCTGTGGCAGCGCATGGCGCCCACGCGCACGCAGAAGCCGTCCACCGGGATGGCGGCCGAGTCGAAGCCCTCGCCCATGCCCAGGATCTTGTTGGTCTCGGCCATGCCCTTCCACTCTTCCTTGGACTGACCATTGCCCAGGTCCTTGTCGATCCAGGGGATCAGGCTGCCGCCCAGCGGCACGCCGAAGTTGGCGGTCTCGGTACCGGTCAGGCTGCGCTGCTTGGCGATCACCTTGCGGTCGATTTCCAGGATGGCGCTCTTGGGGTCGTCCAGCAGCGCCTTCACCTCGGCGTTCAACGTGCCGTACTGCGTCAGCAGTTCGCGCATGTGCTGGGCACCACCGCCGGAGGCGGCCTGGTAGGTCTGGGTGCTCATCCACTCGACCAGACCTGCCTTGTACAGCGCACCCACGCCCATCAGCATGCAGCTGACGGTGCAGTTGCCACCGATCCAGTCTTTGCCGCCGTGGGCCAGGGCGTTCTTGATCACCGGCATGTTGACCGGGTCGAGCACGATGACGGCGTTCTTTTCCATGCGCAGGGAAGAGGCGGCGTCGATCCAGTGACCGTTCCAGCCCGCAGCGCGCAGCTTGGGGTAGACCTCGTTGGTGTAGTCGCCGCCCTGGGCCGTCAGGATGATGTCGCAGCGCTTGAGCGCGTCGATGTTGTGCGCGTCCTGCAGCGTGGTTTCGTTCTTGGCCATCGCCGGGGCCTTGCCACCAGCGTTGGACGTGGAGAAGAACAGAGGCTCGATGAGGTCGAAGTCTTTTTCCTCGACCATGCGATCCATCAACACGGAGCCGACCATGCCACGCCAGCCGACCAGACCAACCAACTTGCTCATTTGAAAACGCCCTTTCAAGTTAAGAAACAGTGCCAGACCAGACTGTTTTCGCCCGGCTCGTCTGGCCGGGGAGGGCGCACGACGAACCAGGCCGGATCAGCCCTTAATGGTCGTGGTTTTGATGGTGGTTGCGCGCACAGCCACACCCGCCAGGGCGGCGGATGCGATGTTCAGAGTGAACGGGCTGGTGGCAAACATAAC
>NZ_JBPCSJ010000357.1:0-4422 GCF_051007235.1 Hydrogenophaga sp.
ATTCTCGAAGGCCACCTTGGCCAGGTGCACCCACTTGCCCTTCTTCATCCACGCCACGTTGCGCGGCGGGATCTGCGGCAGGGCGACGAAGGCCGCGCCGGTGTCGCCGAAATCGGCCAGGCAGATGGTGTTCCAGGTCGCGTGGTGGGACGGTTCCTGGCCATCGAGCAGTTCGCGGATGTTGTGCGCCGTGGCTGTGACCATGGACTCGATCATGTAGCCTGTCTTGGGGGTGCCGCAGGGGATGGGGGTGGCCTCCACCGGCGGAATGGCCACACACACGCCGATGCTGAAGATGTTCTTGAACTTGGGGTTGCGCTGGTGTTCGTCGATGGTAATGAAGCCGCGAGGATTGGTTAGGCCTTCGATGCCGAACACCGCGTCCACACCCTTGAAGGCCGGCAGCATCATGCTGTGCTTGAAGGGCAGCACGTGTTCCTTGATCGGCTGGCCCTGGTCGTTGTGTTCGGTCACGAACATCTGGCCGGCTTCCACCTTGGTGGTCTTGGCGTTGCAGATCCACTTGATGTGGCGCTGGCGCATGGCCGATTCGAGCATGCCCTTGGAGTCGCCCACACCGCCCAGACCGAGGTGACCGATGTAGGGCTCGGGTGTCACGTAGGTCATGGGCACCCGGTCGCGGATCTTGCGCTTGCGAAGGTCGGTGTCCATGATCATCGCGAACTCGTAGGCCGGCCCGAAGCAGGAGGCGCCTTGCACCGCACCGACCACGATGGGACCCGGGTCCTGGACAAAGCTGTCCCAGGCCGTCTTGGCGGTTTCGGCGTGGCCGACGTGGCAGACCGACTGCGTGTGACCGCCGTGCGGACCCAGGCCTTCGATCTCGTCAAACGCCAGCTTGGGGCCGGTGGCGATGACCAGGTAGTCGTAGTCCACCCGGCGGCCGTCGTCCAGCTCGACCTGGTTGGCCTCCGGGTGCACGCGTTTGGCGCGCTGGATGATGGACGCGATGCCCTTGCGCTGGAGGGCTGGTGCGATGTCCACCTCGATGTCGCTGCGTTTGCGCCAGTCCACCGCCACCCAAGGGTTGGACGGGACAAAGTGGAACTTGGGCGCGTCGCTGATGACGGTGACCGTGTCACCGGCGCGGGCCAGCGCCTTCATTTCGTAGGCCATGGGCATGCCGCCGATGCCGGCGCCCAGAATGACGATGTGTGCCATGAGAGTCTCCGTGGGAATGGGATGACCCGATCATGGATGCCCCTGGGGGTATGTGGTTTGACAAAAATCAAACCGGGACCGGGGGAAAACCCGGCCCGGTGGCGGCCCGGTCAGAGCCCCAGCGCGCGCAGATCCAGCAGGCCGCCCTGCACCGGCGGGCACCAGAAGTAGGCGCCGGTCTGCGGTTCGGAAAAGGTGAACAGCGCGTCGGTGATGCCGTCTTCGGCGCCCGACATGCGGCGCAGCTGGGCCTCGAACGCGTCGAACGAATGGCCGAAGGCGGCGAATACCAAGCCGCCTTCGTTGCCTTCGGCCCAGGGCATGGAGCGGCGCAGCACGAAGGCTTCGGGGTCGAAACTTTCCTGCGCCGTGCGTTTGACGTGGGCCGAAGCGGGCGCGTCGTCCAGTTCCTCGTTGCTCTCGCGTTCGCGGCCGATGGTGTGGTCCTGCTGGTGCCTGGGCATGGCCTCGAAACGGCTCATGTGGTGGCACCAGCGCTGCACCGCCACAAAGCTGCTGCCGGCCAGAGCGCCGGCGCTCTCGGGCAGCAGGGCCACGGTCAGCGCATCGTCGCCCTGCGGGTTTTCGGTGCCGTCCTCGTAGCCGGTCAGGTCCTTGCCGTGGTCGTGGTTGAAGGCGTCGGTGATGTCGGCCACGTCGAACTCGGGGGCCAGCAGGGTTTGCAGGTGCCGGCTGCGAATGAGCAGATCGCCCCGGTCGGTGCCGCGCAGCCAGACCAGCAGGTCGGTGGGCGTGGCGGGCAGCTTGATGCGCGCGCCTTCGATGCCCGTGAAGGTCTTGAGGCCCGGGATCTGGGCACCGAGTTCGCGCACCAGCGAGGCGCCCAGGCCCACCACGGTGGCTTTGCCATCGGCCTGGCTGGCCAGGCGCTGAAGCACGGTGCGCGGATCGGCCCCCACGCGCTGCTGGCAGCTGAGGTAGCGGCCGTGGGCGGGAATGGGGTCGAGGATGCCCGGCTGGGCAAGGTCGGCAAGGCTCATCAGGGGCTCCGGTCGTAAAGGTGCAGGTCCCAGGAGCCGTGAGCTTCCGGGGTGTTCCGACTGAATTTACCAGCCAGCCCTTGCCGGCTTCACGACCCGGATCAGGTGGCCGCTTCCAGCCCGTTGCGGAAGTGTTCCTGCATGCGCTGGCGCGTCAGGCCGGCATCGCGCGCGAGCAGGGCGGCCATCACCGCGCGGTGCTCGGCCAGCGATTCGTTGATCCGTCCGGTCTTGAACAACGAGTTGTGGCGGTTGAGCTTCATGACCTTGCGCAGGTCGGCCACCATCTGCTCGCGCCAGCGGTTGTCGGCCATTTCCAGCAGGCGCATGTGGAACTGCTCGTTGACGGCAAAGAAGCGGTCGCGATCGGCCAGGGCGGCTTCCAGGCTGGCGTGCAGGGCCTGCAGCTCGGCGCGCTGGACGTCGCTGGCGCGCTCGGCCACCACGCCGGCGGCGTCGGATTCGAGCAGCGACAGCAGGTGGTAGACGTCGGCCAGGTCTTTCTCGGACACTTCGGTGACGTAGGCGCCCCGGCGCACTTTCATGGTCACCAGGCCTTCGGCTGCGAGCACCTTCAGCGCTTCGCGCAGCGGGGTGCGGATGATGCCGTATTCCTCGGCCAGCTTGAGTTCGTCGATCCAGCTGCCCGGCTCCAGCTCGCGCTGGAAGATGCGCTGGCGCAGCAGCTCAGCGACTTCTTCGTACAGGGCGCGGGGGGCGAGGGAGAGGGCGGACATCAATGCAAGTGAGTGGGAGGGCTGCGAGCGGCGATTGTAAGGCCGCCGGAATATTTTGCATCAATAATTATGAATGATGTAAACTGCAGCGCCTTTTCTGTTGCATCCCCACCCCGCACCGCGAGCCCGTTGCCATGAGCCAGAAACCGACCGAATTCGCCCCCGCCAACCTCGAAGCCTGGAACAAGGCAGCCCAGAAATCCGCGCCCGGTGGCGACGTCAACGCACTGAACTGGATCACGCCCGACGGCATCAGCGTCAAGCCGCTGTACACGGCCGAAGACACCAAGGACCTGCCGTACACCAACACGCTGCCGGGTTTCGAGCCCTACATCCGCGGCCCGCAGGCCACCATGTACGCGGTGCGTCCCTGGACCATCCGCCAGTACGCCGGCTTCTCCACCGCCGAAGAATCGAACGCTTTCTACCGCAAGGCGCTGGCCGCCGGCGGGCAGGGCGTGTCGGTGGCTTTTGACCTGGCCACCCACCGCGGCTACGACAGCGACCACCCGCGCGTGACCGGCGACGTGGGCAAGGCCGGTGTGGCCATCGACTCGGTGGAGGACATGAAGATCCTCTTCAACGAGATCCCGCTGGACAAGGTCAGCGTCTCGATGACCATGAACGGCGCCGTGCTGCCGGTGCTGGCCGGCTACGTGGTCGCGGCCGAAGAGCAGGGCGTCTCGCAAGACAAACTGAGCGGAACCATCCAGAACGACATCCTCAAGGAGTTCATGGTCCGCAACACCTACATCTACCCGCCCGAACCGTCGATGAAGATCATCGGCGACATCATCGAGTACACGGCCAAGCACATGCCGAAGTTCAACTCGATCTCGATCTCGGGCTACCACATGCAGGAAGCCGGCGCCAACCAGGCGCTGGAGATGGCCTTCACCCTGGCCGACGGCAAGGAATATGTGAAGACCGCCATCGCCAAGGGCATGGACGTGGACGACTTCGCAGGTCGCCTGTCCTTCTTCTGGGCGGTAGGCATGAACTTCTACCTGGAGATCGCCAAGATGCGTGCGGCCCGCCTGCTGTGGTGCCGCATCATGAAAGGCTTTGATGCCAAAAAACCCAAGAGCCTGATGCTGCGCACGCACAGCCAGACCTCGGGCTGGTCGCTGACCGAGCAGGACCCGTACAACAACGTGGTGCGCACCACCATCGAAGCCATGGCGGCCGTGTTCGGTGGCACCCAGTCGCTGCACACCAACAGCTTAGACGAGGCGATCGCGCTGCCGACCGAGTTCAGCGCCCGCATCGCGCGCAACACGCAGCTGATCATCCAGGAAGAGACGCACATCACCTGCGTGGTCGACCCCTGGGCCGGCTCGTACATGATGGAGTCGCTGACGCAGGAAATGGCCGACAAGGCCTGGGCCATCATCGAAGAAGTGGATGCCATGGGCGGCATGACCAAGGCCGTGGACAGCGGCTGGGCCAAGCTCAAGATCGAAGCCGCTGCGGCGGAAAAGCAAGCGCGGATCGACTCGGGC